>CAZKCX010000397.1:0-6747 GCA_964550865.1 uncultured Planctomycetales bacterium | reverse complement strand
CACAAACGCACACTCGAACTGCGAGGGGGCGAAATACACCCCGCGATCGAGCATTGCGTGAAAGAACCGACCGTACCGCTTCGTATCACACCGCGTGGCCGAGGCATAGTCCGTCACGGGTTCGTCGACGAAGAACATGCACATCATGCTCCCGACGCGCGTGTGATAGGTGCTCACGCTCGCCTTCTCGGCCGCGGCCTGCAACCCTTCGGCCAACCGCTGCGAGCGTGCATCCAGGTCCTTATACACCTGCGGATCCTGAAGCGCCTCGAGCATTGCGATTCCCGCCGCCATCGCCAGGGGATTTCCGCTCAACGTCCCTGCCTGGTAGACAGGTCCCAGGGGCGAAAGTTTCTGCATGATCTCCGCGTGACCACCAAAGGCGCCCACGGGCAGACCGCCGCCAATGATCTTGCCGAGACACGTCAGGTCCGGTCGCACGCCGTAGAGCTCCTGGGCCCCACCGTATGCCACGCGGAAGCCCGTCATGACCTCATCGAAGATGAGGACGCTTCCGGCCTCGTCGCAGAGGTTCCGCACGCCCTGGAGATACCCATCCGCCGGCGGGATGCAGCCCATGTTGCCGGCGATCGGCTCGACGATGACACAGGCAATTCGCTCGCCGTGCTCGCCGAAGGTCGCGCGCAGGGCATCCAAGTCGTTGAACGGCACGACCACCGTCGCTCCGACGACGTCCGCGGGAACCCCCGGCGAACTGGGCGTGCCGAAGGTCGTAGCCCCGGAACCGGCCGCCACGAGCAGGGCATCGACATGACCGTGATAGCAGCCTTCGATCTTGATCACGACGTCGCGGCCGGTGTGGGCGCGGGCCAGCCGAATGGCGCTCATGGTGGCCTCGGTCCCGCTGTTGACGAAGCGGACCCTCTCGATGCTCGGCACGGCGTGGACGACCATCTCGGCCAGGCGTGTTTCGCGTTTCGTCGGCGCACCGAAGCTACTGCCCTTGTTGAGGGCCTTGCTGACGGCCGCTTGGACGCGATCGTCCGCGTGCCCCAAGATCAGTGGCCCCCAGGAACCGACGTAGTCGATGTACTCGTTCCCGTCGATGTCGGTCAGGACGGCGCCGCCGGCGCGTTCGATGAAGACCGGCGTCCCGCCGACCCCGCCGAACGCCCGCACCGGGGAATCCACCCCGCCGGGAAGGACCTGGCATGCCGCCCGGTAGGCCGCCTCGGAGTTCTTCGTTTGACGTTGATTTGTGGTGCTCATGGGCATCATGATAGGTGGCCGCCTTCGACGGTGTCAAAGGAGTTCTCTCTCGGTCCGACCTTGCCCCCGCTGCCGTGCCACGGCTACGATGGAGTCGTACTTCGGCGGGCCCGCACGCGCATGAACCATCCCCAAACATGCCGATTCGCAGGAATCTGTCTGGCAGTCCTCACGCTGGCCGCTTCGGGGTGTGCGCCCAAGCTCAAAGCCATCGAATGGCCCGGACAGACGGTCCTGGACAAGGGCAAGTCCGCGCTGGTGGAGCGCCAGGGCTTGGCCGTCGTTGTCATGCCGATCCGCATCCGCCTCCACGACGACAGCCTGATCCCGGGGTTTCGCATCGAGCTCATCAATCAGAGCGATCGGCCGGTGCGGATGAGCTACAAGGATGCCTTGCTCATCGGTGGTGACGGGATGAAGCGGAATCCGATGGCTCCGGAGGCGTTCCGGCGGTATGCCGAGATGGCCCAGGGCGATCCGCCGCCGCCGGGATACTCCTATGGTCCTTACATGGTCTCTGTGGGTGTAGGCTATGGCGGATGGCACTACGGACCTTACTATCGATACGGCCCGCCCTACTACTACGAGCGACGAAACGCCCTTGAGGAGTACTATGAGCGACGGGAGAAGATCGCCCGGTTTGTCTCGACGCTCTGGAAGGAGGCCACCATCGATCCGGGCTTTGTCGGGTCGGGCCAGGTCGTGTTTGACTATGCTCTGCGCAAAGACGACCGGGTGGTCCTGGAGCTCTACCTCGAACGGCTGGAGACCACCGAACCCTCCGCAACCACGACGGGCAAGAGCACGGCGAGCGTTACGACGCGAGAGGCGCGCCCCCGATCCGAACCGCGAGTGCAAAGCGAGCCGGGCACGAGCGTCTTTCGCCTCGCCTTCGGCTCGTAGCTTTCACGCGAAGCTGCTTGCAGGAAGCGTTGACGAGTTGCGGGGCGCCCCTCGTTGTCGCCCAGCAATTCTGTCTGGCTGACCGCAAGCCGCCCTCGCCGCAGAGTTGTGGCCCAGCCGCCCTCGGCTGGGGGATCTGATCGCTCACGTACTGGGGGGCGCGCCACGCTGGAAGGCAATTCTCTCGAATCGCTTAGCCGTTTCGCACCAACGTTTTGCGAAATCTGTTAGCCCGATGTTGGGTAAACCGTATATTCCCCGAACATTTTGCTGGCCTCCGCCGAATTCGTGGGGTATGTTAGACAGGAATGACGTGGGCCCCCTGCGCCGGCCGAGGCCGACGCCGAGCCCGCAGGCCAATGCAAGGGGCTCGCCCCACATGAAGGGGCGAGCCGACGGACGTGCAGGGACGGGGCGGAGACGGAGATGCCGCGCATCATCGCGCATGTCGACCTGGATGCCTTCTTTGCCTCCGTGGAGCAACTGCTCCACCCGGAGCTTCGCGGCAAGGCTGTGGTCGTCGGAGGCAGCAAACCCCAGCGAGGGGTCGTGGCGGCTGCCAGCTACGAGGCGAGGGCCTTTGGCATCCATTCCGCCATGCCGTTGCGCGAGGCATATCGCCTCTGCCCGGAGGCATGTTTTGTCCCCGGCAGCTACCGAACGTATGCCGAATACTCCGAGCGGGTCTTCGAGATCCTCGAGCGATTCACGCCGGTGATCGAGCGTGCCAGCATCGACGAGGGCTATCTCGACCTGACCGGCACCGAGCGGGTCAACCTTCGGGGCATTCGGCCCGTTGGTATCACGCGTATCTACAAGGACTGGCCCCTCCTCGTAGCGGGGCGGATGCGAGAGGTCCTGCGAAGCGAGACGGGCTTGCCGGTCACCGTGGGGATCGCCGGCAACAAGCTGATCGCCAAGATCGCCACGAGCACGGCCAAGCCGGATGGTGTCCGTTTCGTGCGGCCCGGGGAGGAGGCCGGTTTCCTGGCTCCCATGGGAATCAGCGCGATCCCTGGTCTAGGGCGGAAAACGGCCGAGGTGCTTCATCTCGCAGGTCTCCAGACCGTGGGCGCCCTTGCCCGGTGCGATCGGGAATGGCTGGCGAACCGCGTCGGCTCTGCCGCGGCGGACAGCCTGCTCGCCAAGGCCAACGGGCACGGCAGCGACGAGGTCCACTCCGACTGGGATCGCGTCGGCATTAGTCGAGAGACGACGTTCGAACGAGACACGAGCGACCGTGACTTCCTGCATGCCATGCTCAGCTATCTCGCGCAAAGGGCGTGTCTCTCGTTGCGAGCGGAGGGGTGGCTCGCCCGGACCGTCGGCGTGAAGCTTCGCTACCGCGACTTCACGACCGTAACCCAGGCGCACACCCTCGAGGAGCCGACCGACCAGGACCGGACGGTCGCACGGGTGGCTGCGGGCTTGTTGGAACGGGCCTATCGTCGGCCGATGGCCACCAGGCTTGTGGGCGTTCGGCTGACGGGCCTGACAGAGGAACGACGTCGGCAGCTCCACCTGTGGGACGAGCCCAGGCATCAAAGGGATAGTCGGCTGGATCAGGTGGCCGACCGGATTCGCGATCGCTTTGGGTTTGGTGCGGTTGCTACAGGCCAAGCCATTGAGCTGATCAACCGCCATCCGCGCGACCGGAAGGGCCTGAAGCTTCAGACGCCGAGCCTGAGCCGGTAGGAGCTCAACGATGATCGCCGTCCAAGACGCCCGTCACCCGCCGATCGAGGCGATTGAACGCAAGAGCGCCGTGCTCACGCCGTCTTCGCTCCCGTGCATCGAGCGGATGCCCACGATAAACCTCACCCAGGGGTGTGCGCACCAATGCGTCTACTGCTACGCGCGCGCCTATCCGACGTACTGCGGCGACCAGACGGTTCGGCTTTATGCCAACTTGCCGGAGAAGCTCGCCGACGAGCTATCCCGCAAGCGGCGATGGCCAAGGTGGGTGTACTTCTGTTCGAGCAGCGACTGCTTCGGCCCGTATGCCGAGCTCCAACGCGTCACGTATCGCGCGATGAAGACCCTCCTCGAGCGCGAGATCGGCGTGTCCTTTCTCACAAAGGGCTACATTCGTCGCCCCTTCCTCAAGCTCTTCGCGGAGCATGCCGACCTCGTCCGCGGCCAGGTCGGCATGGTCAGCACCGACGATGAGGTGGTGGCCATGCTCGAGCCCGGGGCGGCCACGCCGCGGCGACGCTTGGAGAACCTTCGTCGCCTCCGTGAGGTCGGCGTGGAGGTCGGGGCCCGAATCGATCCGATGTTCCCCGGCGTGACCGATACGACCCCGCAGCTGCGAATGCTCCTGCAGGCCCTCCAGCGTTGCGGCGTGACCCAGGTCTCTGCGAGCTATCTCTTCTTGCGGGAGCCGATTCGTCGGCAGCTGATGTCGGAGCTTGCCCCGCCGTCGCTGCGGAATCGGGTCCTAGCGGCGTATCGCGACGGCAAGCGGATTCAACACAAGGCAACCCCGGAGGGCCAGGGGGTCATCGCACTCCCCGCCCCACGTCGCCGGGAAGGCTACACGCGGCTGAGAGACCTCGCAGGCCGCTACGGCATCGAGGTATCCATTTGCACGTGCAAGAACAGCGACCTGGGCTTGACGGGGACGTGCAACCTTGACGGTCCCGCCGGACCCCGCGAACGGCAGCTGCTGTTATTCGAGGCGTGACGGATGTCTTGTCGCGGGCTCGGCCGGTGGCTACCATACCTACGGCATGGACGCTGGACGTCACAGGGTGTTCGCGTTGGTCGGGCTCGTTGCCGCCTCCGTACTCGTTGGCGGTTGTGCCGAGCATGAGCGGCTCAACCGTCTGTTGGACTGCACGCCCGAAGAGCTCGTCGTGGAGGTTTCCGAGCCCTCGGAGGCGGCAGAGATCATCCTGATGCGGATCCGCCGCAAGCCGGACCCCAAGCTCGAGAAGTCCGACGATTGGCAATCGCTCAAGCGATCGCTCGCCCTGGAGCACGGAGATTGTGACGACTGGGCCATCGCCTCGGCCGCACTGCTTGCCGACGACGGGTGGCCGGCCAAGCTGCTCGTCGTGGGGACGGTTCGTGTCTTCATCAACACCCAGAACAAGCTGGAGCGCAGGGGGTACTGCCACGCGGTCCACCTTCTCGAACGAGACGGGCTCTACGGGGCCAACGGCGTGAATCGTTGCGATCGCTTCGAGCCGCAGTTTCGTACCATTGAAGAGGTCGTCCGCAGGCTCCCGCTGATCCAGGACCGTTGGGAGTTCTACAAGGTCATCCCCCTGGACGATGTCGACATCGTCGCCGGCGAGGGGAATCTGTTCGAGCACCTGGACGAGCGGTATCGGATGACCAAGTGGATCGACATTGAGTATCCCCCCCGGGATGCGGCGAGCCGTCCAGCCCAGACGGGCGAGCAGCCGACCCCGGCGGGCCCGTGAGTCGGCGTCTGAATCCGACGCCAGAAGCGTCTTTCACCCGGAGGGACACGGATGAAACCTGTGCTGAGTGTAACCGTCGTGCTGGCCGCCGCGATCATCATCTCGTTTGTCTGGTCTTCGGCCTTCGCCGAGGAGCCCGCCCGCGACCCGCGCGCCCTCGTCCGGTCCGACCGGGTCTTGATCATTGGCCATCGTGGGGCGAGTGCGTATGCCCCGGAGAACACGATCGCCGCATTCAAGCTCGCCGTAAAGATGAAGGCCGATCTCGTGGAGGACGACTTCCATGTCACCAAGGACGGCAGGCTGATCGCCCTGCACGACCACACGCTCGACCGTACGACGGATGCCCGCAAGAAATGGGGCGGCGAGCGAATCCGCGTGAAGACCAAGACGCTTGACGAACTCAAGCAGCTCGACGCCGGTTCCTGGAAGGATCCCAAGTTCGCCGGCGAGAAGCTCCCGACGAACAACGAGGCAGCATTGACGATCCTCGCCGGGAGCGTCCCTCTGCTGGAGCGTAAGAGCGGCTCGCCCGAGCAGACCGTCGCCGAGCTAAAGGAGATCGACGCGATCGAGAGGGTCGTCGTCCAGGCCTTCGATTGGAACTACCTGCACAGACTGCACAAGCTGGAACCGCGAATCGTCCTCGGCGCGCTCGGCGGCGGGGAGATCAACAAGACGCGACTTCGCGCGATCAGGCTAACAGGGGCGGCCGCCATCGGGTGGAACAGCAAGGACCTGACGGTCGAGAACATCGCCATGGCCCACGAGGCGGGTCTCAAAGTCTGGGCCTACACCGTCGACAAGCCGGAGGAGATGGAGCGGCTCGTCCAGGCCGGCATCGACGGCATCATCTCCAACAAGCCCGACCTCGCCCGTAAGGTGGTCGAGTCAATTCAGTAGCTCACCGACGATTTCCACCAACGTGGCCGTGTTCATGGCGATGCCGCGCTGGGCGTATACCTGCTGCAGAACAGGATTGAGGGCGGGCATCAGCCGCTCCGGACCATACGAGATCAGGAGACCCAGCAAGTGGTCCTCGGCCGTGCGGTACGGTAGGGGATCCTGGAATCGCTCCACGTGCCCGTCATAGTAGGCCATGTTGCTTTGCTTGGAGTCCAGCGTTTCCGGGATCTTGAGGGCATTGCTGGACGGCCCGTGGTAGGAGCCCATCATGTCCATG
>CAZKCX010000396.1:0-6749 GCA_964550865.1 uncultured Planctomycetales bacterium | reverse complement strand
GATGCGTCGTTCGCACCTTCCCCCTTCTGAAGATCTCACGTGCTTGCGTCTGCCAGCGCGACGGTCGCTCCCCTACCGCCGAAGATCCATTATAGCGAATCGGACCCGGGCGGAGCGAGTTGCCTCCGCCCGATTCGGTGGGGGCTCTCTCACAGGAGTTCGCGCAGCGCCGTCAGCAGGGCCTCGTTCTGCTCGGGCGTGCCGACGGTAATGCGGAGAGACGCCTCCAGGCGTGGCTGCTTGAAGTACCGCACGAGGATCCTCCGGGCCTTGAGCGATTCGTACAGGCTCTCGGCCGTGGGCGTCTCGATCGCGGCAAGCAGGAAGTTGGACTGCGACGGCAGCACACGAAGGCCCAGGTCGGTCAGTTCCGCGGAGAGACGCTCGCGTTCCTCGCGGACCTTCCGCCAGGATTGCCGGGCATAGGCCTGATCGCGGATGGCCGCGGTCGCCACCGCGATGCTGATCGCATCGACGTTGTAGCTGTCCTTGACCTTCATGAGGCCTTCGATGAGATTCGGGTTGCCCACGCCGTACCCGAACCGGACGCCCGCGAGGGAGTAGCCCTTGCTGAGGGTTCGCAAGACGAGCACGTTGGCGAACTCGTTGACCAGATGCATGCAGTTCGCGTCGGCGAAGTCCACGTAGGCCTCGTCGACGACGAGGACGCCACGGAGCTTGCCCGCCAGCTCTGCCACGGTGTCCACGGGGACGAACGTGCCGGACGGCGAATTCGGATTGCAGAGGAATGTGACGCTGCCCTCGGCCGCCACGAGCTCGTCCAACGGAAGCTCGTAGTCCGGTCCGAAGGAGACTTCCTTGACGCTTGACGCCTCGATCGCGGCCAGCACCGCATAGAGCGTGTACGTCGGCGTGGGATAGACCAGGCGGGCCTCCGGTCCGCTGAGCGCACGGACGACGATGTTCAGCACGTCATCCATGCCGTTACCGCAGATGATCATCTGCGGCCGGACGCCGTGGACCTCGGCGGCCGCTTCGCGAAACGGCTGGCCGAGCGGATGCGGATACTTCCGCAGCTGCTCGCCCGTCATCGCCTGCATCGCCTCCAGCACCTTCGGCGAAGGCGGATAGGGGTTCTCGTTGGTGTTCAGCTTGACGACGTCCGCCTCGGTGGGCTGCTCGCCGGGGACGTAGCCGTCCAACGCTTCGATATGGGCCCGGAAGTACGACATCGAATTCACCTGCCCTTCTCGAATGGGTCGACGCTCCGGCGCGTCCACCCAGGTGCCGTCCTCAACCGGACCGGGCGATCGCCAGAATCTGCGCCTCGGAGAGCTGATCCAAGGCGATCGCGGACCGGCCCGCCCGAACACGCTCGGCCTTGCCCTCGCGGACGAGATGGAACTGCCCGATGCCCTGGCCGGGCAACCGATCCGCTCCGTCGATGCCGCTCTGCGTCAGCATGGGCGCGACCTTCTTGAGGGCGGTGGTCTCCTTGATCCGTCCGAGGAACCACGAGCGGATGTTCTCGCGCGATTTGTAGTCCAGGTCTCCCGGGCTCTGCGTGGCCAGGAACAATCCCAACCCCGCCGATCGGGCACGCTTGAGCAGGTCCTCCATCGGCTCCTTCGTGGCGGGCTTGCTCGACGCCGGCAGATACACGTCGGCCTCGTCGAACATCACCACGGCCTGGAGCTCGGTCGATGGATTCTTGCTGACCCACCGTCGCAGCTCCAGCAGAAACTGGGCAATGTAGAACTCCTGATTGAACTGATCGCCCAGGAACTTCGTGTTGAGGATCGAGAGCCGTGTCTTGCCCGGCCGCTTGTACCGCCCGGCGCCGAAGAGCAGATCGGCGTTCAGCCGCTCACCCTCAAGCCGGAACAGCTCCTCGCGCGTCAGGCGGAGCGTCATCAGCACTTCGTGCAAGTGCTTGTAGTGCTTCTGATCGAACTCCCCCACCTGGTTGACCAGACTGCTGTCAGGCCCGCCCACGAGCTCGATGATCTCCTCGAGCAGGATCTCCTCCGGGTCGTTGATCTCGGTGAGGAGGAAGATGGCCTTCCGCAGGATTCCCAGACTGGCCTGATCCCGCAGTGAGTTCTTGAGGCCCATGATGCGCCCCATGGACGCCGCGGACATCTTGGCGATCATGTCTCGTTCGCGGGCCGGCAGCAGGTGCGTGCCCTCGGGCACGATGGAGACGGCCAAGGGTCGTCCGCCCCCGTGGCCCGGCGTGAAGGCGTGGATGTCCACCGCGTCTTGGAGCCTGTGTCGCCGCTCGGTCAGCTCGGGCGTCGGGGCCTCGCCCTCCCAGGCCTGGGGGTTCGCATAGTTGAACAAATCCCCCTTTCGATCCACCAGCACGACGGGGATGCCGCCCAGGAGGAGCTGCTCGATGAGGTTCATCGCGACGGTCGTCTTCCCGCTGCCGGTTTGACCCAAGAACGCCGCGTGACGGGTCAACTCACCGGGCTTGAGGAGGACGTCTCCCCCCGTGAGCCCTTCCCGTCGACCCACGAGCAGGTTCTGCAAGACAGGTTTCTTCGGAGGGGGAGGCGCCGGATCGACGGGGATGGGTTCGGGCCAGGGCTCGACGTCCTTGCGAAGCGTCGCCCGGCCGGCGAACAGCGTGGAGGGTTGCCCGAACGGACCGATGCCCAGGATCCGCTGCATGCTCTGGTAGCGCGTGAGCGGACGGCTCTTCTTTCGCCACTCGGTGAGTGCCGAGTCCGAGGCGTGCTCCTTGCAGAACGACGGGAGTGCGGCCATCGCACGCCAGTCGGTGTCTTCCACGAGCGCCCGTCGCGCGCCGAGCTGGATCAGCTCGCCGATCTGGTTGGAGACTTGCGATTTCGCGCTCTTGGGGAACTCGGCGCTGCGGACGATGACGATGGTGCGGCCGCGCGCCGCGTCCTCCAGTCCCCGGATCTGTCGATACAGCCCCCCGCCCTGCGGGTTCTTGTTGCAGATGCCGATGAGCATGCGCTCCGCGCCGCCTTCGCATTCGACGAACCGTCCGTCGATCGTGGGTTGGATCGGCGCGGGCAGCTCCAGCTCCTCGTGGCAGGATTCGAGTGCCCGACGCAAGAGCGCCGCCTGGCCCTCCTCATCGGCAGGGAGCTCTCCCGTCCAGTTGGTGAGGTGTCCCTGCCAATCGCACTCGATCCGCTCGGTCTCCTCGACGACGGGCTCTTCGGCGGGCGTGGGGATCTGCCCGTCGAATCCTTCCGGAATCGTGCCGGTGCGCTTCGCGGTCTCCTGAAATCCCTTGCAGAGCATCAGCACGTCGCGGGCCCGCATGCGGACGCACTTGTCCAGCTCGGCTTCCGGGATGGGGTACGTCGGGTTCTGGCCGTCGGGCTCGCAGCCCATGGTCTCGTACAGGACCGACAACCGCTGGCTCACCAGCTCGCACACCTGATCGCGAGACTCGAGCAGACTCCCCAGCTTGAGCGGGCTGGGCGGCTGCTCGATCCGGCTCCGCATGAACTGGTCGAGCTGTTTTCGCACGACCTCGTAGTCGTTGTCCACGCACGACAGGACAATCAGACTGCGCGGCACGACGGAGGCAATGTTCAGCACCGCGCCGAGGGCGCTGCGGAGGAGCCCGACGCTGTCCGGCAGATTGAGCAGCTGGTCGAGCTGATCGACGCACAGCACGAGGATTCGCTGCTCGCACGCCCACATGAGCTTGGCCAGCTCGCCGATCATCTCGACCGGGGTGAGGCCACACTCGGGTCGCGCGAGCGCGCGCACGGCCTCACCTTGCATCGCGCTGAGCGGGCGAAGGCGGAGATACCGCGTTACGGCGCTCTTGACCATATGGTCCTGGACTTGCAGGTACAACAGCGCGCCGAGGACGTTCGGGTCCACATCCTGAAACCCCGACTCGCCGAGGATCAGCTTGGTCGCCCGCATGACGGCACGCCGGAGGTACTTCTGTCCGACGGCGTCCCAGTCCCAGCTCCGCAGTGCGTCCAGCAGCTTGTCGCGGTGATGCCCCTTGAGCATAACGGGCATGCTCATCGTTCTGGGCGTCTCGGCGACGGCGTTGGCGAGGGTCACCAGGCTCGTGGTCTCGCCGTTGGGCTCGAAGGGCTGGTTCAGCGAATCGATCAGGTTCGAGAGGATGAACTTGCCGTAATCCTCAGAGGGTGAGGCCAGCTCCAGGTAGCCGAAGTAGCCGGCGCCGCTCTCGTGCACGACGTTGCGGAAGTAGCGCATCAGGTGGGTCTTGCCGGCGCCGGATTCGGCCAGCATGAGCAGCGTACGTCCCGAGGGCGCGCCCTCTTCCGGCCCGGAACCCTCGGCCGCCGCCGCACGGGCGAGCAGCTCGTGGAACGTCGTCCGGGCATCGGTGTGGATCGTCGTCACGTCGTAGGGATCTCGGTGCCAGATCTGATTGGCCTGCACGACGCCGTGAAAAACGTCGGGGGCATCCGGCGAGAGAAACGCCTCGAGTCGGCAGTCCGTTCGTGTCGTGGCCATTGCCTAGCCCTCCGGAATCCGCACGAAGTGGAACTCGGCGTTCAGATACGAAACGGCCGACGCGCGTACGTCTTCCGGGTCCATCCGGCTTATGCGGTCGGCCCCGCTTAGGGTCAATTCGTTCGCGCGATGCGCCGCGAGCAGTCGCTGCTTGAACTCGTCCTCCGTCATGCCCTGGGCGTGCCCGAGTCGCTCGAACTGTCGCCAGACATGGGCGATGAAGACCTTGTCCATGCCGAACTGTCCCGTGGGCGACGTCCGCGCCGCCTCGAGAACCCGAGCGGCAAACGCCTTCAGGTCGGCCGGCGGCGCTGCGGCACCATGGGCGGACTGCCCTTTCTCAACGTGCTTGCTCGGCGCATGCGAATCCGTCGCATCTGAATGCCGTGCATCCGCATCGGCTCCGCCGCCAACCAGTCTTTCGACCAGCGCCTGCCGCAAGCCATCCGCATTCGGCTGTCGCGCGTCGACGGCCCTCGCGGCCAGTTGGGTCTTGCCGCGCTTCTCCTCGATGGGGCCCTCGAGGCCCAAGAGCTTCCCATAGAGATGGGCCTTGACCTCACCCAGCGTGAAGGGCCGATCCGAGACGACATCCAGGGCCCGCCAGAGGACGGCGTCGAGGACCGCCCGTTCGCTCAGCCTGCCCTGCTCGGGCAAGCCTTGCCCCTCTTTCAGGATGCCGGCGAGGAGGCCGGCCGCGCCGGCCATTCGCTTGAGATCCGCCGACGAATCGATCCGCACGCCCAACGCCTTCGCCGGCAGGTACGTCTTCTTCAGATGCTTGCCCCAATCGACCTTCGAGGGAAGATAGGATGCACCCAGGTATTCCAAGGCACGCGCACGCCCTGATTCGGTCAGGCGATAGCGCGGGGTCTTTGTCTTGGAGGAGGCCTTCGCGCCGCCGGCATCCGGTGTGGGCTCCGTGACGTATCCGGTATCGGCAAGACCGCGCAGCGCGGAGGCCACTTCGTCCGACAACCGCGACGAACGTACGGCGGATTCGAGGATGGGATGCAGGGCCCTGGCGACTTGTGCGGCGGTCAGGCCATTTGTCGTGGCCGCCAAGAGCCGGACGAGGACAAGGTCGGAAACCGGATTGTCGGGCATCGTTGCCATAGCGATCCTTCTACTGCGAAGCCCCGTCCGGATTCCGGCAGTATCGGACGGCCTCCATGACCGCCTCGGAGACTGACTTCAACGACGAGAACACGTCCTCCGCGTGAAGACGAAGGACCAGGAATCCCTCCGTCTGGAGGAGGTAGTCCTTGCGACGGTCCCTCCGGTAGGTCTCCTTCGAGCGAAAATGGTAATACCCGTCGATCTCCACCGCCAGGCCCAGCGAGCGGCCGAGGAGATCGACCTCCATCGTGTCGCGCCGGCCGAACCGAATCGGCAACAGGCCGTTCAACTCGAAGACGCCGGCTGTCTCCGGCAAGGATTGAAGGTAGTCGAACAGCCACCGCTCTACCAGACTTCGTGCCTCGTCCTGCTCGGTCCGGGTGGCCCCATCCGCCTGTCGATAGATTTGCCGGGCATGACGATAGGCGTCGACGAGTCGCCGGGACGCGCCCGACGCCACGAGCCAATCCACGCTGGCGCAGACATCGGGTGATTCGGCCTGCACCTCATTGCCTTCGCCCGCGACGGCTCTTTCCGCGGGTGGGACGACGCTCGAGACCCCGGCTGCCGTCGACTCGGACTCGGCGTCCGGTAGACGCTCCGGCCGCGCCTCGTCCACTTCGCATACGCCTTCCAGGCAGAGGCTCTTGACGCGCGACCGCGGGGAATTCCGGTCGTACTCCTCGAAGAGCTCCGGCTCGATGCCCCAGGCGATCGGCAGCTTCGGCACGGCCAAGGCCAGGTTCGCCAGGAAATGCGCAACGCGCGGGATCACCTCCATGGTCGATGTCCCCGTCTCTTTGCGTGAGGCCGCCCACAAGCAGGGCGCCTCGTCGGGACAGAACTCCATGAACGCGGATAGCACGCCCTGGTAGGGCTCCTCTCCGACGGCCGGCCAATCCGTGGCGGCATCGAGCAGGCTCGCGGCCGTCGGCTCGACGCTCGGCTCGGATAGCAGCGCGACACACAGTCCTTCGCCCCCCCCTTCCGAGTGCGCCGGAAAGACCTGCTCCAGCCAGGCGGCTCGACGATCGGGTGGGAGGTCTTCCAGCGAGAGACGGATCTCCTGGGGGCTCCGCCCGGTTCGCTTGGCCATCTCCTGACGCGCGAGCCGTCTCGGATCGACCGCGCTGTCCAGGACCGTCAGCCATTGATCGAGGATGGCCTCTCGCCCCACC
>CAZKCX010000395.1:6403-6753 GCA_964550865.1 uncultured Planctomycetales bacterium | reverse complement strand
CAGTGCTCTTCCGATCTAAGCGTAAACCAATACGGTACGCGGGGCTGGCTTGGCTGTCAATGGGAGGGGCCGCGCGGAGGTCGGAAAGCAGGTTGACAGTGTTGTTAGTTCGTGCTAGAAAGACAGATTCCGTGGCGTACCACAATGTGGTACGGTGAGGTGAGAGTCCCGTGTCCCAATTTCGAGGTGATTCCCATGCCAGAGTCGGAAACCCCCTTGCTCGAGGAGCTTGAGAAGGGGCCGTGGCCGAGTTTTGTCAAAGAGATCAAGAAGGCTGCGGCGAAAAAGCCGGCTGCGCGAGACCTATTGCGTCAGCTGGAGGCCTCGTACCGTGAGAAGGTCGGGCTGTG
>CAZKCX010000395.1:0-6393 GCA_964550865.1 uncultured Planctomycetales bacterium | reverse complement strand
GAAGCTACGGTGGCGGCGTCATCGGGCGGTACAGCCAACGTCCCCAGGAGTATCCCGGAGTTCGCGACTTCCACACCTTGCGCGTGAACCATCCGAGCGGTTGGTTTTACACCAGCGAGACGTTGCGGAAGATCTGCGACATCTGGGACAAGCGCGGCAGCGGGCTGACGAACATGCACGGCTCGACGGGCGATATCATTCTGCTCGGTACGGTGACCGATGAGTTGCAGCCGACGTTCAACGATCTCTCCGATGCGGGGTTCGACCTCGGCGGATCGGGATCGGCACTGCGAACGCCGAGCTGTTGCTGCGGACAAGCCCGGTGCGAATGGGCCTGCTACGACACCATGGGCATGTGCTACGACATGACCATGGAGTTCCAGGACGAGCTGCACCGTCCTCCGTGGCCCTACAAGTTCAAGTTCAAGTTCTCCGGTTGTCCGAATGATTGCGTGGCGGCGATCGCGCGTGCGGACATGTCGTTCATCGGGACATGGCGGGACGACATTCAAATCGACGAGGCGGCGGTGAAGGAATACGCCGACAGCGGCCAGGTGGACATCCAGAGCGAGGTGATCGAGATGTGTCCGACGTCGTGCATGAGCTACGACGCCGACGCCAAGAAGATCACCATCGACAACAGCAACTGCACGCGATGCATGCACTGCATCAACGTCATGCCGAAGGCCCTGGCGCCGGGTAAGGACCGTGGCCTGACGCTTCTTCTGGGTGGAAAGGCCCCGATTTTGGAAGGCGCAATGATGTCTTCGGTCATTATTCCCTTCCTCAAGCCTGAGCCCCCGTACGATGACATCAAGGAGCTCGCCCGCAAGATCCACGACTGGTGGGACGAGAACGCTCGGTTCCGTGAGCGCGTGGGCGAGTTGGTCAAGCGCGTCGGTATGCGTGTGTTCTTGAAGGAAATGGGCCTCAAGCCGGATGCCCGGATGGTCAGGGAGCCGCGGGCCAACCCGTACGTGTTCTGGTGGCCTGACGAGGTGCCTCAACGCGACAACGGGAAGGAGGAGTCCTCATGAGTGCGAAACCGGAACAGTACTTTGCCGAGACGGATATTGGTCCGCCTGACTTCAGGGATTTTCTCCCTCCCATCGTCAAGAAGAACTACGGGAAGTGGAAGTACCACGAGATTCCAAAGCCCGGCGTCCTCGTGCACACGGCCGAGTCCGGCGACAAGCTGTACACCGTGCGGATGGGGTCCGGTCGCCTGGTCAGCACGGACTACATACGGGAGCTCGCCGACATCGCCGAGAAGTACTGTGACGGCTACCTGCGGTTTACCAGTCGGCACAACGTCGAGTTCTTGCTCGACGACGAAAGCCGGGTCGATCCGCTGATCGAGGATCTCGAGTCCCGCGGGTACCCCGTGGGGGCGACGGGCAACAGCATCACGAGCATCGTCCACACCCAGGGCTGGGTGCACTGCCATACCCCCGCGACCGATGCGTCCGGTGTGGTCAAGGCCGTGATGGACGAGCTGTTCGACTACTTCAAGACGATGAAGCTGCCGGCGCAGTTGCGCATCGCGCTGGCCTGCTGCCTGAACATGTGCGGTGCGGTGCACTGCTCCGACATCGCGATTCTGGGTATCCACCGCTTGCCGCCGATCGTCGAGCACGATCGGCTCGGCAAGATCTGTGAGGTGCCGTCCACGGTCGCGTCGTGTCCGACGGGCGCGATTCGTCCCGACAAGGCCAACAACTCGGTCATCGTCAACGAAGAGAAGTGCATGTATTGCGGGAACTGCTACACGATGTGTCCCGCCATGCCGATGCTTGATCCCGACGGCGACGGCATCAGCTTGTGGGTGGGCGGCAAGGTCTCCAACGCCCGTTCCGCCCCCAAGTTCAGCCGATTGGCCGTTCCGTATCTGCCCAACAATCCGCCGCGGTGGCCGGAGACGGTCGAGGCGATCAAGAAGATGGTCGAGATCTACGCCGCCAACGCCAAGAAGCACGAGCGGATGGGCGAGTGGATCGAGCGCATCGGTTGGGAGAAGTGGTTCGATATCAACGGGCTCGAGTTCACGGACAAGCATATCGACGACTTCACGCTGGCCGTCGATACGTTCCGGACTACGGCCCAGTTCAAGTGGTAATCACCCTCCAGGAGAGGTGTCCGAGCACACTGGCCATGCGGTACGCGTCCGCGTCCCCGAATGGGGCGGCGACGTGGGCCGCATGAGCCTCCCTGGTGTCAGGCCCGGGCCGTGTGGCATCGACGTATGAGGCCGCATGGCCCCTGTGCCAAGGAAGGGGTTGATGTCTCGAGTGGCCCTGCCGCGACTTGTCCTCACCGGCTTGCGTGGAGGATCGGGCAAGACCGTCGTCACCCTTGGCTTGATCGGTGGATGGCGGTCGCACGGCCTCAATGTCGCGCCGTTCAAGAAGGGCCCGGACTACATCGATCCCTCCTGGCTGCGGCTCGCGGCCGACCGACCCTGCTACAATCTGGATACCTACCTGATGTCCGACGAGCAGGTGCGCGCAAGCTTTTGCACGCACTATGGGGCGGCGGACGTCGCCCTCGTCGAAGGCAACCGCGGACTGTTCGACGGCATCGACGCCGCGGGCAGCTATAGCTCGGCCGAGCTGGCCAAGCGACTCGATGCCCCTGTCGTCTTGGTCGCGGACTGCACCAAATCGACACGAACGGTGGCCGCTATGGTCCTGGGCTGCCTGACGATCGATCCCGAGCTCCACCTGGCCGGTGTCATCCTGAACCAGGTCGCGAGCACCCGGCAGGAATCGGTCATCCGGCAGGCGGTCGAACAGCATTGCGGCGTGCCCGTCTTCGGCGCGGTGCCGCGGATGACGAACCTGGTCCTCACCGAGCGCCATCTGGGCTTGCTTCCCCCGGCCGAGCATCCGGACGGGGCGGGTCTGCTCGACGAGGTGACCCGGCGCGTGTGCGGGAACCTGGATGTCGAGGCCTTGGAGGGGGTGGCCCGGTCGGCCGCCCCGCTGGATCCTCCGACGGAACCGCTCTATACCCCAACCGCCGTCGCCGGGTCCGGCCTTCGGATCGGCGTCGTGCGGGATTCGGCGTTCCACTTCTACTATCCGGAGAATCTCGAGGCGTTGCGGTCCTGTGGGGCCGAGCTGATCGAGGTCAGCGCCGTGCACGATCGCGCCCTGCCCGATGTGGACGCGCTATACATCGGCGGCGGCTTTCCGGAGACGCATGCCTCTCTGCTGGCCGGAAACGAGGGATTCCGCCGCTCCGTGCGGGAGCGAATCGAGCAAGGCCTGCCCGTGTATGGCGAATGCGGCGGGCTGATCTATCTCTGTGAGTCGGTTCGGGTATCCGGGCGGGATTGGCCGATGCTCGGGGTCTTTCCGGTGCGGTTCCGGGTGGAGCGCAAGCCGCAGGGACACGGCTATGCCGTCGTCCGCGTCGACAGGCCCAATGCGTGGTTCGAGCCGGGCACGGAGCTGAGGGGTCACGAGTTCCGCTACTGCCGTGTCCACGAAGACGGCGGGGCAAGCAAGGCGTCGGCCCTGGCGGTGGAGCGGGGATACGGCTTTGACGGCGGTCGGGACGGCTTGGTATACAAGAACGTCTGGGCGTGCTTCTGCCACGTTCATGCGCTGGGAACGCCCCAGTGGGCGGCCGGGATGATTCGGCAGGCTCGGGCGTATCGGGACGCGAAGGTGGAGGTACGGCAGACGCCAACGGGCCCGAGTGTGAGTTGAGATTCGAGCCCCGGGTGCGCGGGAGACGCGTCGGCCGCGTTGGTTGGAATGAGACAATCCGATCGGTATGCTCTTAGGGAGGCGCCGCGTGGCGTTGGCTTCTCATGGGGCCCCGTAAGAGCTTTGGATACGCAAGGGTTCACTCAAGAGCTTGTAGGAACACACAACGATGGCAGAGACTATTGAACTTGCCGGCAAGACGTTTGAGGTGGATGAGGACGGATTCCTTCAGAATCCCGAGCTGTGGGACGAGGAGGTCTGCGCGGCCTTCGCGCCCACGGAAGGGGTCGAAGAGCTGACCGACGAGCACTGGAACGTCATCCGGTACATCCGGAACTACTACCAGGAATTCGGCGTGGCCCCGATGATCCGGAAGCTGTGCAAGGAGTCGGGCTGCAATCTCAAGCGGATCTATGAGCTGTTCCCGTCCGGCCCGGCAAAGGGTGCCTGCAAGCTGGCCGGGCTGCCCAAGCCGACGGGCTGCGTCTAGTCCACAGCCCAGACGAAGGGGGCGGCCGGATGTTCTCGGCCGGCGGTCCTTGGCAGGTTGCCGCGCCCTGCGGCTCCTACGGAAGCTGGCTTGCGCCGTGATCGGCCAGCCCGCGTAGGAGCGGGCTGGGTGCAGGCCTCGATGAAGAGAAGTGAGGCATGGGAAGCATACTCCTACTCATTCTGGGCGGCCTGATTCTGCTCTTCGGGCTGGGCGGATACGTATCGGCCGGTCGGTCGGGGCGGTCTCAGTCACCCGACAGGGCGGTCATCGTGACCGGGCTGGTCGTGGTCGTGCTTGCCGGGCTGGGGCTGTGGAGCCCGGTGCCGAGCATGGCATCGATCCTCTGGGCGATTGTGACGTGGGCGGCGATCGCGATCTTCGTCGCCGGTCTGACCTACCGCATCACCGCGTGGGTGACCACGCCCGTTCCACTCTCGATCCCCACGACGCCGGCTCCGACGACCACGGGCGGCGCGGCCCTGCGGGTTCTGGGGGAGATCCTGGTCCACCGCAGCCTGATCCGCGACAGCAAGTACGTCTGGGTCCTCAGCATGCTGTTTCACTGGTCGTTGTTCTTCGTCCTGCTGCGGCACCTCCGCTACTTCGTCTACCCGGTGTGGGATTGGGTCGTCGCGATCGGCACCTTGGGCATCTACAGCGGCTATGTCCTGCCGATCGCCCTGCTGCTGATCCTGATGCGGCGGTTGTATCATCCCCGTCAGATCTACCTCAGCATCGCAAGCGACTACTTCGCGCTGGTGTTGCTGATCTTGATTGCGGCGACGGGAGTGCTGATGGCGGACTACGTCCGGGTCGACCTCCTCCGGGTCAAGAACTTCACGTACTGCCTGACGACGCTGACGGTGCCGGCCGCGGATGCCCTGCCGTCGGCGATGTTCCTGACGCATTTCTTGCTCGTCTTGGTGCTGATCGTGTATTTCCCGTTCAGCAAGCTGATGCACATCGGCGGGGCGGCGTTCAGCCCGTCCCGTGCGGCCAAGTACGACGTCAAGAATCGTCGCTACGTCAATCCGTGGGATCCAGGGCCCAACGTGTACCCGCCCCCGGAGTCGATGGATGTGAGCTAGCCTGGCGCCGGTCGGAGTCGGAGAACGTGGGGGGAACGAGGGGCCGGGCCGGCAGGAACGAAGAGACCGATGAATCGAACGCTCATCACCGTAATTGGGACCGTGGCGGTCTTTGCCCTGTTCGGGCTCCGCCTGGTGCTGGCTCGCAACGGCAAGCTGGAGAGCCCGCGCATCATGCCCAGTCTGGAGCTGACGGCCGAGAAGCCGGATCATCCCCTGGCCTTGGACGAGCCGAACACGCTCGTAACGCCGCCGTACCACAAGCCGGCGAACCTGCCCGGCGACTGGTGGCTGCGGCATCATGCCATGGCGCAGAACCGCGGCGACTTCAACACGGAGGAATGCCAGGACTGCCACGACGTCGAGAAGTACTGCAACCGCTGCCACGGCTACGTCGGCGTGAAATCCGTGGCGCCGTTGACCAAAGCACCCGAGGATGAGGCCTCGACAACGAGCGAGCCGCAGGACAAGTGACGTGACGCCGGGCCGCATCGGCTCGCGTGAGGTGGACGCATGGTCGAACTCCCAACCGTCGAACCAAAGGAAGAGAAGGTAAACCCGCAGCTGCGCAGTCGTCGTGGGTTCATGGCCACCGCGTCGATCCTGCTGGGCGGCGTGTTCGGGCTTCAGTTCGTCTTCGTGCTGCTTCGGTACATGGCGCCCTGGGGAAGGTTTCGCGTGGCCCGGCCCGTGCGGATCCCCATGGCGATGCAGCCCGCCGAGGGCGAGTGTATCAAGGTGCGCTACGGCGATGCCGTGGTGCTGGTCATCAAGGATGAAGGCGAGTTCAAGGCCTTCAACGGCGCGTGCACGCACCTGAACTGCCTCGTGCGGTGGCAACCCGCCACGAAGAAATTCTTCTGCGCGTGCCACAACGGCTACTTCGATCGTAACGGCGTCAATATCGCCGGTCCGCCGCCGTCACCGCTGCTGACGGTGGATTGGTCGATGGACGGCGAGGACCTGATCATAGGGCAGTAATATGGCCGAAACGCCTGAGACGAAATACACCGGCTGGCTTCGGTGGATCGAGGAACGGACGGGCCTGGTCGAGCTCACCGAGCATGAGGTGCTGACCAAGAACAGTCCGAAGCACCGT
>CAZKCX010000394.1:3336-6774 GCA_964550865.1 uncultured Planctomycetales bacterium | reverse complement strand
AGTGCGGCAGCGCGGCGTTGATGCCGATGATCGGCCTGACGCTGCTGGCGCTGGGCGTGGGCGTCGTGATCCGACGGTTCGCTTAAGCGCCGTCTTCGTCGCTACGTGGTCTTATTCACCTCGTCGATCCATCCGACGTCGCGGTGGCCGTAGCTATGCGGCCTGTAGTAGGCCGGCGCGGCCCATCGCACGCCATTCGTGAGCACGCGAAGCACGTTCTTGTCGTGGTAGATCGGGTAGGTCTCGTGGCCCGGCCGGAAGTAGAACACCCGGCCGTTGCCGCGCTGCCAGGTGCAGCCGCTGCGGAAGACCTCGCCGCCGGCGAACGAGCTGATGAAGATCTGCTCGTCCGGCTCGGGGATGTCGAAGTGCTCGCCGTACATCTCGGTCTTCTCGAGAATGAAGTGGTCGTCGATGCCCTCGACGATCGGATGGCCCGGCTTGGTGACCCAGAGGATCTCGCGTTCGGCCGCCTCGCGCCACTTGAGCATGCAGATCGTGCCCATGAGTCGCGTGAAGGGCTTGCTCATGTGCGCCGAGTGCAGGCAGAGTAGCCCCATGCCCTGATAGACCCGCTGAACCACTTTCTCCACGATGGCGTCGTCGACCTCGTGATGAGCCATGTGCCCCCACCACGTCAGCACGTCCGTGGCCTTGAGGACCGAGTCGCTCAGGCCGTGCTTGGGCTCGTCGAGTGTGGCCGTGCGGGCCTCGATGTCCTTCTGCCGGTTCAGGTGGCTCGCGATCGCGTGATGGATCCCCTTGGGATAGATCTTGGCGACCTTCTTGTTCTGCTGCTCGTGTCGGGCTTCGTTCCAGACGGTGACGCGGATGGTCTTGGCCTTGGGCATAAAGTGCTCCTGTTGCTCTGTTCCGCCTTGGCGGCTTGCGGGAATCGGCGACCGGTTGAGCGTCTCTGCTCCATGTGGCCCAGCCGCCCTCGGCTGGGACGTCAGTCCGGTGGCCTCCGCTTCCTGGGATGGTCCACCTCTGAGGGGCGCCCTATCGCTTCAGCCGTGGGAAACACGAATTGGGCTGCGCTTTCGCGTCCTCATCGCGTGAGCGATGAACCGCGTCGACCAAAGGTGTGGGCCATCCACCTGGGCACTTCGCCACATTCGTTCTTGTGGGCATGCATTGGGACGACGAATCTTCTGCTGAGCCGGATCCTGCACATTGCTGCACAGCCTCGCCTCCCGGCAGACCGACAAACTCGACTGTGTTGGACTACTGGGCACTTCGATTACTCACGGCCGAGGGCGGCCGTGCTACACGGGTCAACCCTTTCCGAAAGCAGGTTAGACGCCCAATGTATACGGCGCTCGGTATTCGCGGGTCATCAGGGTCGCCGCCTCGTTGTCGCCGACGATCGTCTGGGTCTTGGCGTCCCAATGGACCTTCCGATTCACGCGAAGCGCGATGTTGCCGAGATGACACGCCAGGTCGGTCTTGTGATGGTAGCCCACGTTGCAGCTCGGTTGCTTGCGGGTCTTGATGCACTGCACGAACTCGTCGTAGTGATTGTGCCCGGGCGGGGAGGGGATCGCGTCGAGCTGCGCCTGCTTGATGCGATCGCCCTCGGTCCAGATGCCGTGACGTCCGTAGTCCGCCGCGAGCGTCCCGTGACTGCCCTGGAACACCACGCCGATCCGCCGCCGCATCTTGCAGTTCACGATCGCGGTCTTCTCCGGCGTGCTCTGCGTCGTCGGCGTCGGGGCGGCGGTCTGGAACTCGTAGCCGTAGCTGTTCGCGCTGCTGTGCGACCACTGAAGTGTCACGTCGGGGAAGTCGTAGGTCACGTACTGGCTGTCGGGCGTCTCGGCCATGTCGTCGACGGCCCATCGCCCGCCGGAGGCCGACACCGCGAGCGGCTGGTCCAGCTCCGGCATGGCGTAGAACCACAGGTCGATCAGGTGCGGCGCCATGGCCGTCATCCACCCGCCCCCGTAGTCCCAGAAGTACCGGAACCACCCGCCCTTGAACTTGTTGATGTTGAAGGGCGACTCCGGGGCCGGGCCGAGCCATAGGTCCCAGTTCAAGCCGGGCAGGGGATCGCTGTTCGCCGGCTTGCCGATGCCGTCCGGTGCCTCGTTGCAGACCATCCACCCGCGGACGAGCGTGACCTTGCCGAGTACGCCGGACCAGACGATCTCGGCGACGCGCTTGTAGTTCGCGCCGGCGTGGATCTGCGTGCCGACCTGCGTGACGCGCTTGCGATCGTCCGCGACCTTCTTCAGCGTCAGCGACTCGTGGATGTTATGCGTCATGGGCTTTTCGACGTAGACGTCCTTGTCGGCCAGGCAGGCGGCGATGGCAACGGGCGCGTGCCAGTGCGTGGGCGTCGCGATGACCACGCCGTCGATGTCTTTGCGGTCAAGGACGTGGCGGTAGTCCTCATAGGCCGTGCACTGCGGACCGGCGAGCTTGGCGGCCTTCTCGCGGTGGGGCTTGTAGACGTCGGCGACGGCCACGATTTCGGCGTCCTTGAGCGGTTTGAAGGACTTGAGCAGCGAGGTGCCGCGACCGGCCACTCCGATGTGGGCGATTCGGACGCGCTCATTGGCGGAGGACTTCTTGGCGGTTTGCGCTTCCTCGGCCAGGGCGGCACCGGCCGACGCCGCCAGCGCGCCGCCGGAGAGCTGTAGGAATCCGCGTCGGTTGAGAGGGTCGTTCATGGGAAGGCTCCTGTGCCGCATTTCAGAGTTCTCACGCTGATCCGCTCGAGCCGCGGCATTCATGCCTTGCGGGGGTGCCGCGCCGGATGAATCCGGCGGCTCGGGCAGTAACCGTCGCTTGCGGCGGATGAAGCCGGCGGCTCGACGTAACTCACCCCAAGCGGCTCGTGCACAGTCGTGCATCGCCGGGTCGGTCCGCGTATCATAACCCGAACCCACGCAACGCGACAGCGGCTACGTCCCGGAGCTGCGCGATGCGAACCGAGCATAGCCTCCGGGAACGAACTGGGAAGACACGCCGTCCAAGGAGCGAGCCATGAAGCACAAGACGTTGATCACCATGCTGGCCAGGTTGCTTGGGGTCTTCTTGATGGTGGAGGGAGCAGCCCGGATGGTGTACGCCGTCATGTGGATCGAACCCCTTCTGCGCGGCTCGTCGGCAGGTGCTTGGGCGTACTCAGTGGCTAGCCTACTCAGCGGATCAGTCTATCTGCTCGCCGGCCTCTATCTCCTTCGAGGCGGCAAGTGGGTGGTCGACAA
Organism: uncultured Planctomycetales bacterium; assembly: GCA_964550865.1. Lineage (GTDB taxonomy): Bacteria > Planctomycetota > Phycisphaerae > UBA1845 > JAFGLZ01 > JAFGLZ01. The sequence continues at coordinate 3,559 of CAZKCX010000394.1, read as the reverse complement.
GATCGTGCCGGGCGATCGCCCGTACTGTCCCGAGTGTGGGTATAACCTGACGGGATTGACCACGCAGCGCTGCCCCGAATGCGGGACGCGGCTGCCCAACGACGTGCTGGCGGAGCTCGGCGCGACGGCGCCCGAGGGTCCGCCGGCGTGATCGAGAGGCCCGCACTGCGTAGCATGGGCATCTTGCCCATGAGTTGTCGTAGCACGGCCATCCTGGCCGTGC
>CAZKCX010000394.1:0-3236 GCA_964550865.1 uncultured Planctomycetales bacterium | reverse complement strand
TTCTCCCTTGTCGGAACTCACGGGCGAGACGCCCGTGCTACGGAGGCGCCCGTGCTACGGGGACGCCGCGCGACGTAGCATGGGCATCTTGCCCATGAGTTGTCGTAGCACGGCCATCCTGGCCGTGCGTTTCTGAGGTATTGCCATCGCGGCCGCGGAGGTGGGCGACCGTGGCCTGACGCGCTTGGAGTACCCAAGGCTGCCACATTCTCCCTTGTCGGAACTCACGGGCGAGACGCCCGTGCTACGGAGGCGCCCGTGCTACGGGGACGCCGCGCGACGTAGCATGGGCATCTTGCCCATGAGTTGTCGTAGCACGGCCATCCTGGCCGTGCGTTTCTGAGGTATTGCCATCGCGGCCGCGGAGGTGGGCGACCGTGGCCTGACGCGCTTGGAGTACCCAAGGCTGCCACATTCTCCCTTGTCGGAACTCACGGGCGAGACGCCCGTGCTACGGAGGCGCCCGTGCAACGTAGCATGGGCATCTTGCCCATGAGTTGCTGTTGAACGCCGTTCTGGCTGTCAACTACGGGTCGTGCCCTTGCGCCAAGGCCCGTCCCCCGATCCACTGCCAGTTGTCTAAGCCGGCGGATTCTGGATTGCCAAGTGTGTATTCGATGAAGCGCTCGAGGTCGCGAATGCCTCGAATCAGATGATCGAAGTACTCGGCCTCCCACAATTCGCCGGAGCGTTTCACCGTTTCGTTGATCCTCTTCGAAGTGTACGACTTCCAACTGTGCAGCAGTCCCGCCAGCGAGCGGTCGCCAAGAGGCTGAACGACAGTGTGCACATGGTTCGGCATGACGCTCCAAGCGATGAGCTCGTAGCGATATCCGTCAAAGTGCTTCAGGGCGCTTGCCACGATCTGAGCAACCTCCGGTCGTTTCATCCAACAAGCGCCGTAGCCGGCGTCGAGATAGCCGTCCAGCTTCTCAGAGAAGACCCGCTTGACGCGAGCAAGCTCCTCGGGTGCGATCTTCCCGTCCTGCTTCCTCGCCGCCTTGAGAAGTGCTTCGCGCTCGTCCTTCAGCCGCACAAGGGCGCTGCGAGGCAAGGAGTCCCCCAGCCGAAACGTCACGAAGTAGTTGGCCCCTTCCTGAGACCAGTGGGGAAGGCGTGCTCCATGACGGCGGTGGATCGGACGACGTGGACCCATGAGAGATGCTCCTGCAGGAGATCTTCCCAGGCCGGTGGCTTGCGGCATGTGTATCCTACGGAGGGTCTTCCGAGTTCGCCAGACTCTTCTCGGTTGTCACGCACGGGCGGGCTTGTCACGGCGAAGCATCGCGAAACCGAGACGCCCGTGCTACGAAAACGCCCGTGCTACGGAGACGCCGCGCGACGTAGCATGGGCATCTTGCCCATGAGTTGTCGTAGCACGGCCATCCTGGCCGTGCGTTTCTGAGGTATTGCCATCGCGGCCGCGGAGGTGGGCGACCGTGGCCTGACGCGCTTGGAGTACCCAAGGCTGCCACATTCTCCCTTGTCGGAACTCACGGGCGAGACGCCCGTGCTACGGAGACGCCCGTGCTACGAAAGCGCCCGTGCTACGCTCCCCGCATGGCAATCGCGACGGCGCGGTCATAGAATGAACCGAACGAGCTTTCGGAAGGTTTCACCTTGATCGACGTCAGCGTCCTCTATTGCGGTCACGAATCCCCCTCCACGCCGCACCGATACGGCCGGCGGATCGGACGCGACGTGCCCGGCCACCAGCGGATGAACGTGGCGGCCTCGGCCAAGAAGCGCCGCCCCATCGTCGTCTGGAACATCACGCGGACGTGCAACCTCAACTGCGTCCACTGCTACAGCGACAGCGAGGCGAAGGCCTACGAGGGCGAGCTGTCCGGCGACGAGGTCCGACGCGTGCTCGACGACCTGGCCGCGTACAAGGTGCCGGCCGTCCTGTTCTCCGGCGGCGAGCCGCTGATCCGCAAGGACATCTTCGAGCTGATCGAATACGCCCGCGCGCAGGGCCTGCACGTGGTGATCAGTACGAACGGCACGCTCATCACGCCGCAGATCGCTCGGCGGCTCGTCGATCTCAAGCTGGCGTACGCGGGCGTCTCGCTCGACGCGGCCACGCCGGAGGTCCACGATACGTTCCGCGGCACGCCGGGGGCGTTCGAACGGACGATGCAGGGCTTTCGCAACTGCGTCGACGCCGGCTTGAAAGTCGGCCTGCGCCTGACGCTTTCGCGACCGACCTACGAGGACCTCGACGGCGTGTTCGACTTCATCGAGCGCGAGCAGATCAACCGTGCGTGCTTCTATCACCTCGTGCCGACGGGGCGCGGCAAGCAGGTCCTCGACCTCTCGCCGGCCGAGTCGCGCCGGGCGATGGACACGATCCTCCGTCGAACGCGCGACTTCCACGACCGCGGCCTGGGCATCGAGATCCTGACGGTGGACAATCACTGCGACGGCCCGTACATGTTCTGCAAGATGAAGGCCGAGGGCGATCAGCGGGCGTACGACGTCCGCGAGATGCTCTTGTGGAACGGCGGCGGACTGTACAGCTCGGGCGTGGGCATCGGCTGCATCGACTTCTACGGAAACGTCCATCCGGACCAGTTCTGGATGCATCACACGCTGGGCAACGTCCGCGACCGGCCGTTCAGCGAGATCTGGCAGGATACGTCCGACGATCTGATGGCGGGCCTGAAGGAGCGGCTCGACCGTCTCGAGGGGCGGTGCGGGCTGTGCAAGTATCAGGCGATGTGCGGCGGGGCGCTGCGGGTGCGGGCTGAGCTGATGACGGGCAACCCCTGGGCGTCCGACCCGGCCTGCTATCTGACGAACGAGGAGATCGGCCTCAAGCCGGAGCAGGTCGAGGCATTGCGCAAGGCAGGGCGGTATGCAGGTCCGGACATCGGCTGGCCCGGCTTCGTCGAGGACTGACGCTGTTGGCACGAGCGTTTGGGCCGTCAACGAGGCATGGGTGGCCGACCTCGTTAGGTGGGGGCTCACCTTGCCAGGTGGGACACGAATTCTGCGGGAGATTCGCGTCCCCCGCCTCTGAAGAGGCGGGCCCCCACGGAGGATTGCCCTCGAATGCAGCGTTCACTCTCTGAGCGAACCAGATAAGGGCGAGAACCTATTCCGCCTTCTACTTTAGGTGAAACGCATGTCCGAGCAACCGATCGAACGTCCTCGACTCCGGCCGTCCGTCGACGTCATGCCGATCGAGCAGAAAGGCCAGCGGATGTTCCTGCTGTACGACGCGGCGGGCCTGG
>CAZKCX010000393.1:0-6782 GCA_964550865.1 uncultured Planctomycetales bacterium | reverse complement strand
GTCAGCGCCTATGCCGTGGAGAGCCTGTCGGCGGCGGATCTCATCTCCGCCATTTGGATGCTCTTCCGCACAGGCAGGCACGACAAATGCTTGAGCGCCCTGGCTGCGCTGCCCGGTCGTGTGAACGATGCGGATGCACGAAGTGTCGCCAAGGTCCTGCCCGAACTCCACGAACTGCTACTCCGCGGCGACCCACGGACGCGAGAGCTTGAACCGCACGAGGCCCTTGCCCGCCGTGCGCCCGCCCTCTTCGAGGCGATCGAATCCGCCGCCGACAACGTTCGCCTCAAGGCGGTCGCCTCCGCCCTGGCGGGACTGGCACACCTTCACGTCTCCGGCGATCGCGCCCAAGCGGAGGCCTGCTTTCGGCGCACCCTGGAGCGATACGGGGATCGAACGCGCGATCCGGCCATCCGTCAGGCGCGGATCGGCCTTGGCGATGTGTCGCTCGCAACCGGGAGATATCGCCAGGCCAAGCGGGCCTACGAACAGGCCGGTGCGGTGGGCAAGCCGCACGAGCGGACCGTTCAGGTGGGAAGCTATGCCCGCGCCGTCGAGGACTATATCCGCCGCGGCGAGTATCAAGAGGCCGCCGAACGGTTGGACCGGTGGGAATGGGAGTACCCCAAAGAGAAGCTCCGAGGCTATAGCACGCTGTTGCGGGCGCGGCTCCATTTTCGGCAGAACCATCACGCACGCGTCGTGCGGCTCCTCGAGGGTGTGCCGCTGGTCGTCGTCGAGCCGGAGAAGGACGACCAACCGGTCGACGTCATCGATCTCACGATCGATCCGAAGAAGCTACGCCGGCTGTACAAGGTGGATGCGGTTACCGGCCGCGTTCAATCCGCTTCGGGCATCCCGTTCCCGCCGAACCCCTATGGGATGGAGATGGGGCTGCTTGCCGTAGATTCCCAGCTCAAGCTCAACCACAAGGATCGCGCGAAGCAGATCCTCGGCGTGCTCATCCAACTGTATCCGGATAGTCCGCAGGTCGGTGAGGCCAGGGAACGACTCAAGAAACTCGGCGGGTAGGACCGATGCGACTGGGAGCAGAGAAACGAGATCACCGGCACGGAGGTCCATGATGGATTGGAACATCAAGCAGACGCGTCCTTTTGCCGTGGCGCTTTCGGCGCTTCTCGCGGGTGCGCTCTCCGGTTGCGGCAAGCCCATTAAGGCAAAGCCCGCGACCACGCAGGCCAACGCCGAAGCGAAAGACGACCGGGTCGCCGACACGATCCGTGAGGATCCGGTCGCGTACCTCGAAACCTGTCTGGACCGCTGCAGGAAGATCGACGAGTTCACCTGCACGTTCTGGCGACAGGAGCGCCTCGGCATCGTGCCGGAGCTCAGGCCCCTCGAGCGGATCTTCGCCAAGTGGCGGCGCGATCCGCTGGCCATCAAGTTCGACCTGCCCGACGAGACCAGCGAGTACGCTCAGTCCCTCTACGATGTGCGTAAGCACGAGGATAAGGTGCTCGTCCTTCCGCGGAAGGGACTGCTCGGGCTGCCCCCAACCGTGGGGACCTTCCCCATCAGCTGGAGCATCCTGTTCCACAAGGCCAAGAACCGGATCACCGACTTCGGCCCGGAGCGGATGCTCGAGCGCACGCTAAACAAGATCCAATATACGAAAGACAAGGGCATCTCCGGCCAGACGATCGCCTACAAGGGAATCGTCAAGCTCAAGCGGACAGGCCAGGACGTCCATCTGATCCAGATCGACAACCCCAAGCATCCCGACTACCCGCACGGAAAGCAGCACCTCTACATCGACACCAAGCTCCAGATCCCCGCCGGCGTCAGGCTGTGGAATCAGAAGGGCGAGCTCGACTCGATGTACCTCTACGTTGACATGAAGCTGAACCCGGGCCTGACCGACGAGGACTTCAAGATCATCCCGCCGAAGAAGAGCCAGAAGAAGGCCGAGGCCACGTCAAGGCCGGCCCCGAAAGGGTGAGCGAAGCTCGGCGGTCGATCCACATCATTTCAGCGCGCCAACGAGGTGACCGGTCCTGGGTGGTCATTCAGCCTTCGATCGTGCCCCGAACGGGTTACCGGCCGTCGGTGGTCGATTCGGATTTCCACAGTGCTCCGAAGAGGCATCCGGGCGGTCAATCCTCGATCTCGCGTCGCTCGCGTTCGACCTGCTCGAACCAGATCTCGAGCTCCCGCTTCATCGTTCGCACCCGATTGGGGTATCGCTCGGCAAGGTCGTCTTGCTCGTAAGGGTCCTTCTTGAGGTTGAAGAGCTGAGGCTCCTGCGGCTCGGGCAGGGACCGTGAGGGCTCGGGATCGCGGCAGATGTCCAGGATGCCGTCCGGCTCGTACTTCAGCTTCCGGTCCATGTCCATGTCCGCTTCCGCAAGCGTCATGGCCTCGTCGACCTCACGATAGACCAGCTTCCAATCGCCCTCGCGCATGGCGGCGTTGCAGAAGGGCACGGGCGTGTAGCGATTCCACTGCCAGAAGCGCCGCGCCTCGACGCCCTCCGTGCTGCCTCGCAGCACGTCCAGGGTGTCGTGGCCGTCCAGGGTATGCTCCTTCGGCATAGACACGCACGCCATGCGGCACCACGTGGGCAGCCAATCCGTAAAATGGAAGAACGCACTGCGTTGGTCGACACGGTCGAGGCCGGCCGGCCAGCGGACGATGGCCGGCACGCGGATCCCCCCTTCGTACACGTTGCCCTTGCAGCCGGCGAAGTGGCCGTTGTAGCGTTGGGTGTCCATCGTGCCGTAGCCGCCGAACTGCGGCCCGTTGTCGCTCGTGAAAAGGACAAAGGTGTTCGTGGCCAGGCCGTGCCGCTCCAACGCCTCCAGGATCCGCTGCACGCCGACGTCCATTCGTCGGTTCATCCCATAGATCAGCGAGACACCCTCGGCGTATGCGCCGGTCTCGCGAAACGGATCGGCGTCTTCGTCGGGTACCTGAAGCGGAAAGTGCGGGGCGTTGAACGTCACGTGCAGGAAAAAGGGCCGATCCTTGTGGCGCTCGATGAATCGAACGGCCTCGTCGGTGAAGACGTCGGAGAGATAGCGTCCGTCGGATTCCCGGATGTCGCCGTTGTAGTCGAGCCGCCACTCGTAGTAATCGCTCCACCCTCCGCGAAAGCCGACGAACTCGTCGAAGCCGCGGGCGTTCGGATGATACCGCGGATCGAGCGCCCCCAGATGCCACTTGCCGATCAGGCCCGTCTTGTAACCGGCGTCTTTGAGCATGTCGGCCACAGTGACCTCTCGGAGCGCAAGTCGATCCAGGCCGCGACCCTCCAGCGTATCGATCGCGCCCGTGCGATGGGGATACCGCCCCGTCATCATGGCCGCTCGGGCCGGGGCGCAAACCGGGGAACCCGAGTAGTGTTGCGTCAGACACATGCCCTCGGAGGCGAGTTGATCGAGTCCCGGTGTCTGGACGGCGTCGTTCCCGAAGGCCCCGATGTCGCCGTAGCCCATATCGTCTGCAAGGATGACCACGAAGTTCGGTCGTGACGGCGATGCGGAACTCTTCTCTGCGCGGTCGGCCATGGCGGATCTCCTCGATGCCATCCCTTTTACCCGTATTCGGCCGTCAGACAAGCGCAAAGCGCGTCTTGTGGGCCGCAGCGCCCGCCCACAGGCCTCTGCCGCCGGCGCATATGAGCGGGAACTTCCTGCTCCCTGCCGTGTCTAAGCTTCAACGCGTGGAGGTGGACAATCCCGCGCGATCATCGGTAGCATGCGCCTGCGATGCGCATGGAACGACGCAAGCAAGCCGTCATATCCTATCGTCCGATTGAAATGGAGGCCTTGTCATGTCCGATCGAAGTCGAAGCCGAATGATTCTGTTGATGTTGACCGTCTTGCTGATCGCCACTGCAACTCATGCGGTGGACTACTCCGCCAAGGAACGGCAGCGCGAATACACGCCGACCTCCGAGAACCTCGCCGCCCGCAAGTGGTTCCAAGACGCCAAGTTCGGCATGTTCATCCACTGGGGTGTCTACAGCGTGCTCGGCAACGGCGAGTGGGTGATGCACAAGACGAAGATGACCGTCGACGAGTACGAGAAGCTCCCGCCGAAGTTTAATCCGGTCAAGTTCGACGCCGACGAATGGGTCCGGCTCGCCAAGGAGGCGGGGATGAAGTACATCACCATCACCAGCAAGCACCACGACGGCTTCGCGATGTTCGACAGCAAGGTATCCGATTATGACATCGTCGACGCCACGCCATACGGCAAGGACGTGCTCAAGATGCTCGCCGAGGCCTGCACGAAGCATGGGATCAAGCTCTTCTTCTACCATTCGCACCTGGACTGGCATCACCCGGACTATTACCCGCGCGGCCGAACCGGCAAGCACTCCGGCCGACCCGACTCCGGGAACTGGTACGACTACCTCGACTACATGGACGCCCAGGTCCGCGAGCTCTGCACGAACTACGGCAAGATCGGCGGGATCTGGTTCGACGGCTGGTGGGACAAGAAGGACGCCGACTGGCGGCTCGGCAAGACCTACAAGCTCATCCACGATCTCCAGCCGCAGGCCCTGATCGGAAACAACCACCACGTCCTGCCCTTCCCCGGCGAGGACTACCAGATGTTCGAGAAGGACCTGCCCGGGCACAGCACGAAGGCCTTCAATAAGACCGCCAAGATCGGCCAACTGCCGCTGGAGACTTGCGAGACGATCAACACGTCCTGGGGATACAACAAGAACGACCACAAGTACAAGAGCGTGACGGAGCTCATCCACTACCTGGTCCGGGCGGCCGGCTACAACGCGAATTTCCTGCTGAACGTCGGCCCGAAGCCTGACGGCACGATCCAAAAGGAGTTCGTCGAGCGGCTCCGCGCGATCGGCGACTGGATGGACAAGAATGGCGAGACGATCTACGGCACGCGAGGCGGGCCGTTCCCGCCGAAGGACTGGGGCGTGAGCGTCCACAAGGACGGGAGGATATTCGTCCACATCCTCAAGTGGCCCGGTTCGAAGCTCGAGCTTCCGGGCATCCGGACGCGGATCCTCGGGGCCAAGACGTTCCACGGCGGCCATGAGGTGAAGGTCGATCAGAAGGGCAAGACGATCGAGCTGCGCGTGCCGGAGGCGGCGAAGGACCCGATCGATACGATCGTCGTGCTTACGATCCCGGGATAATTGCGCGGTGGCGTGATGTCCGCAGGGCGGGCTGTCGCGCCCAATGAGCCGCTTTGCGAGCAATGTGGCCCGGTCGCCTCCGGCTGGGCAGACTTGGATATGAATCACGGCCGGGGGTGGCCGTGCCACACTCGGATCACGGCCGGGGGCGGCCGTGCCACACTCGGATCACGGCCGGGGGCGGCCGTGCCACACTCGACGTTCTTGCGAGCAGCTCAGCGCCTGGGCGATGCCGACTCTCCGCTCGTCGGGTATCCCACCGGAAGGAGGTAGACAGCCCGCTGTCCGCTCGGAAGCGCAAGCACCGCCGCGACCTCCTCCTCGTCTGCCCCGCCGACGGGGACACTGACGAGCCCCAACGCGGTAGCCTGCAGCAGCACGTTCTGGGCGACGTGGCCCGCCTCCAGGAGGCAGTAACGCTCGGCCTCCTTGGGCCAACGCTTCGCCGTACGTGCGACCTCCATCGTGAGGACCAGGCAGACGGCGGCCGATCGGATATTGGGCTTGCCGAGCGCCTTGGCGTCCGGCCGCATGCGGACGTCGTCTTGGGTTAAGCGTCGCAGCGCGTGCGTCTTGGGCAGATACACAAACGCGCCGTCGCGGGTCAACACGTACACGGTGAGCGGGTAGAGCGCCCCGGCCGACGGCGATGTCCGTAGGCCACGTTTCGGCTCGGTGATGCCCTGCGCGGCCCAGCAGAGCTGTGAGATTTGCTGGGGCGTGAGGGGGCGATCGGCGAACTTCCGGTGAGAGCGACGCTTGGCCAACGCCTCGGTCAACGACATCCCACCGACCTTCTTCGGCTTCGGAAGTCGAATCTCCGACCCTTCGGAAGCAGCCGGCGTGGTCTGAGCGTTCACGTACGCAGAAACGCCTCCCCACACCCAACAGATTAACCCAACCGCAACGACTTTCCACCGTGCGCGCATCGCTCACCTCGTTCTTCACTCCGCATCAACGACCTGCTTGGCCCGTCGCTTCCAATGGATCCGGGCGCCCCATCGATTCCAACAAACCTGGCCGGCCAACCGCTTCCAATGGATCTGGGTGGCCCACCGCTTCAGCGGTGGGGGACACGAATTCGACCGGCGATTCGTCTCGAACGCGTAAAGACTCTTACGGAGGAATCACCGCACAAGCACGCCCGCAGGGCCTCGCGCCTTCCGTGCACAACTCAACCCCGTACTTCTTGACGAGCGTCTCCAGCATCAGACCGACCTTTCGACGGTGCTCGTAGATCGGGGCCGGGTCCCACGTGAAGTCCGTCAGGCTCTTAGAGATCGTCTCGGGGACGACCGTGAGCTTGGCGGCCGCATCGATGTCCGGCCCGCTCTTGCCCGCCTTGCGGAGCTTTCGGACCGCGTGTCGGAGCTGCCAGAGGTATTCGAAATCCTCGATGCCCTCGCGGAGGATCTCCCAGCGCAGGGAGTTGACCGGTCCGCAGTCGTAGATGGTCGTCCGATCGGCGGGGCCTTTGCGGTTCGGCGGATAGAGGAATCGGCCGTCGCCGTTGCCCCACGGGCGCTTCTCACCGGCCGGCGTGGAGTAGCCCTGTCGCCAGCTCATCGGATCCTCCCACGGGTTCTGGTAGGGGTGCGACATTTTTTTCTGGCGCATCGTAAATAGTGTTGTATACTTGTCTTAT
>CAZKCX010000392.1:0-6798 GCA_964550865.1 uncultured Planctomycetales bacterium | reverse complement strand
CGCCATCGGCGACCGGAAGCTCGCCGTCGGCGAGATCCGGCCAGCCGCCGACGTCCTCCGCGCGATTGATCAAGCCGCCCGTGCCGGAACGGATCTGCCGGACGATCCGCTCGTCGACCGCGTCGCGCTTCGGTCGCGTCGCCCCGGCCTCGGCAAGCGCTCGCCCATAGGCTTCTGCGGCGGGATCCGTTCGCACCGGCGCGACGTCGAAGGGCTTGGCGCGTTTGTTTCCGTCCTTGGCGTTGGCGATCAGGGCCCAGTTGTCTTCGGGCGGCTCGGTGCCCTCGAGCACGTTTCCCGCGACGTACATCCGCGTCCCCTCGCCGCCGACGCTGAACGCATACTGGATCGGCTTCTTGATGTAGTTGGCGACGTAGTTCATCCGCACGGGATCCTTCGCCGAGTACCCCCGACCGTGGTAGATCACATTGTTGCGAAAGTCGAGCAGCAGGCAGCCCTCGCCGTACGTGCCCGGCCGCGGGCAGCGGGAATAATGATGCGCGTAGATATTGTGATGAAACGTGACCCGGCCGTTCGTCCGTAGCAGCGTGCCGTAGCCGTGTCGGCCCTTGTGATGCGTGCTGTCGTTGAGGCTCTCGCTGATGATGCACCACTGCACGGTCACGTCGGTGATGCCCGCCCCGCTGACGCTGAGCGTCTCGTCGTTGCCCCAGCTTGCCGAGCAGTGATCGAAGATGACGTTCCGCGCCCCGCCGGACATGCCGAGCGCGTCCGTCTGCCAGGACTTGCCCGCCTCACCGAGCCGTCGGCCCACGCGATCGCCGGGACGAAACCGGAGGTGGCGGATCACCACATCGTGCGTCGAGACGCTCGTGCCGTAATCCCGCAGGCACACGCCTCCGCCCGGGGCGGACTGCCCGGCGAGCGTGAGAAACGGTTCCTTGATGGCCAGCGAGGCCCTCAGCAGGATCGTGCCGGCCACGCGGAAGATCACGATCCGCGGGCCCTTCGCCTCACAGGCCGCGCGGAGACTCCCCTCGATCCTCGCGTCCTTCCCCGGCCGATAGTCCTCCAGGTTCGTCACGAACAGCACCTGTCCGCCGCGGCCGCCGCGGGCGTGCGCGCCGAACCCCTCGGCGTCGGGAAACGCCCGGGGCCGATCCGCCCCGTGTGCGTACGGCGTGGAAAGAAGGGCCAAACCAGAAAGGACGACCCAACCGGTCATGCGATGAAGCATCGGCATAGTCCTGTCGTTGCGAATCCTCGTGGTTAGTGGACGAGCGCCGTGGGACGCGTCCGCCCAAGTCTCATGCGACACCGGCGGCGGTGTCAAGCCATGGCGTCCGTGCCCCGTAGCACGGGCGTCTCGCCCGTGGCGTATCCATAAGGTCAGCAAGCTACGAACCGTCAGCGCCACGGCCAATGCCGCATTTGAGAAGTATTGCGACGATATGCCCGAGCCGCTTGTGGTGAGCTATGTCGAACCGCTCGGGTCCATCCGGCGCGGCCGCGCGGCATGAATGCCGCGGCTCGAGCCGCAACCGTGGCATACATCAACACTGCCAGAATCCCACCACTTGTGAAACACGGTACTACGATGCCCGTGCGACGTCGGGGTTGGTTCGCACTCGCCGGCGGCTTGTGCGATAATTCGTGCGCAAGCGGATAGGGAGAACGTATGGAATCCATTCGCGAGCTCTTTCGCATCGGTCGAGGTCCGTCGAGCAGCCACACGATGGGCCCGCGGATCGCCGCGCTGCGATTCGCCCGGCGCCGCCCCGATGCCTCCCGCTATCGTGTCACGCTCTTCGGCAGCCTGGCCGCCACGGGCAAGGGACACCTGACCGACATCGTGCTCGAAGAGGCGCTGGCGCCCAAGCCCGTCGAGATCGTCTGGCGGACGGAAGAGGAGCTACCCCTCCATCCGAACGGCATGCGTTTCGAGGCCCTCGACGATGCCGGCAAGGTACTTGAATCGTGGGAGGTTTACAGCGTCGGCGGCGGAACGCTGCGCGAGGCGGAAGGCGAAGATCCCTCTACGGCAGCGCGGCGCGTCTTCGACCGCACGACCATGCAAGACGTGCTCGTCCACTGCGACGAGTCCGGCCAGTCGATCTGGGAATACGTCGAGCAGCGCGAAGGGCAAGAAATCTGGGCATTCCTGGAGGACGTCTGGGCGGCGATGCGGCGTTCGATCGAGGACGGCCTCAAGGCCGAAGGCGTCTTGCCCGGTCCGCTGGGGCTGGCCCGCAAGGCGTGGTCGTTCCATCGAAAGGCCCATACGGCCGGTTCGCACTTCAAGCGGACGGGCCTGCTGAGCGCCTACGCCCTGGCGGCCGCGGAGGAGAACGCCGCCGGCGGCGTGATCGTGACCGCCCCCACGTGCGGATCGTGCGGTGCGGTGCCGTCCGTGCTCCGCTATCTCCACGAGACGCTGAAGTGCGACGATGCGGCCATCCTCCGAGCCCTGGCGACCGCGGGCCTGATCGGAAACCTCATCAAGCACAACGCCTCGATCTCCGGGGCGGAGGTCGGTTGCCAGGGCGAGATCGGTACGGCCTGTGCGATGGGCGCGGGCGCGGCCGTCCAGCTCCTCGGCGGGACGCCGCGGCAGATCGAATACGCCGCCGAGATGGCCCTCGAGCACCACATGGGCCTGACGTGCGATCCCGTGGCGGGGCTCGTGCAGATCCCCTGCATCGAGCGAAACGCCTTCGCCGCCACGCGCGCCATGACGTGCGCGGTCTACGCCCTCTTCTCCGACGGAAGCCACCGCATCCCGTTCGACGAGGTGGTGGCCGTCATGAAGCAGACCGGCCACGACCTGCCGTCGCTCTACCGCGAGACGGCCTCCGGCGGACTGGCCGCGGCATATCGAGAGCGCAAGAAGGATTCGTGACGGATTCGTCGACGGACCCGCGATCGTCCTGCCGCGATCGCGTTATGCAATGAGTGCACGATGCGCGTGAATCGCCGGCTCTCGGCCGTTGGAGGACAAATGCGATGAGGAGCTGCTCTGACAAGCTGACGCTCGCTGGGGTGTGCTTGTGCGTTTGGATTCTCCCCGCGTGCGCAGAGACGAAAGAGACGTCGGAGAACAACCCTCGTTTGCGGCGGCTGCTCCGCGCGCAGCCGAAGGCCGACGCCGACGGAGATGGCCTGCTCACACGGACGGAGGCGCGTCGGTTCCTCCAAGAGCAGAGAGCGAGCGGTCCGGCTCGGCGTCAACGACGTCAGAAGCTGCCCGCGCCCGACGAGGCGGACGTTCACTACGAACCGCACCGCCTCCAGGTGTTTGATCTCTGGCTGGCCAAGAGCGGCAGGCCGACGCCGCTCGTGTTGTACATCCACGGCGGCGGCTTCCGCGGGGGAGACAAGCGAGGTCTCTCGGCCGCGTTTTTGAAGGAGTGCCTCGAGGGCGGATACTCGGTGGCGGCGATCAACTATCGCCTGATTCCTGAGGTCCAGTTCCCCGCACCGATGATGGACTGCGCGAAGGCGATTCAGTTCCTGCGCCATCACGCGAAGAAGTGGAACCTCGATCCGAAGCTCATCGCCTCGACGGGCGGGTCCGCCGGTGCCGGTATCTCGCTGTGGCTGGCGTTTCACGACGATCTGCGCGATCCCACCTGCGACGACCACCCGGTCGCCAAGGAATCCACACGTCTGGTCTGTGTGGCCGTCAAGGGCGCGCAGTCGTCCTACGATCCGCGCTTCGCCAGGAAGATCGGGCTCGTCGGGTTCGCCAAGCATCCGTCCTTGCTGCCGTTCTATGGGCTCAAGCCGGAGGAGGTGGACACGCCCAAGGCCCATCAACTGTACGAGATGGCCTCGCCGATCAACCACCTGACGCGGGACGACCCGCCCGCACTGCTGGACTACGGCGTGCCCAACGAGCCGGTGACCGACAAGACACCGATGGGCGCGATCGTGCACCACCCGAAGTTCGGCATCGTGCTGAAGGAGAAGATGGATGCGCTCGGCATCGAGTGCGTGGTGCAATACCCCGGCAGCTCGGGACCTCGAATCAGCAGCTTCGCGTTCATCCGCAAGCACGTCGAGCAGGCGCGGATGATGAGGGACTGAGCCCGGCCGTGAAACGGCCTTTCGCTCCATCCCATCGCTGCATACCATGCCACCAGTCTAGGTTCGCTCGGTCTCACGCGAGTTCGACATCCGGGAAGCGTGCCGCGCCCCCGTCTGAGCACGCGCATTCCCACTGGAGGACATACAGTGCATGGGAACAGCATACGGTCAATCGGCGGGTGGATCGCCGTCGTGGCGATCGGGACGTCCGGCCTTGTCAGCGGAGGATGCACGCCAGCCACCACGAAGGCCACGTTCTACGTCGCGCCTGACGGCAACGACGAGTGGTCCGGGCGGCGGGCGACGGCAAACTCGTCGCGGAGTGATGGTCCGTTCGCGACGATCCATCGCGCCCGCGACGCCGTTCGCGAGCTGAAGGCCACCGGCAAGCACGATGGGCCGTACGTCGTCATGCTCTGCCAGGGCACCTACTACCTCGACGAGCCGCTCGTCCTCGATCCGAACGACTCCGGAACGGCCGACCGGCCCGTGATCTACACCGCCTGGCCGGACGAAAAGGTCACGCTCTCCGGTGGCCGTGCGATCACAGGCTGGCACGAGGGCGAGGGCGATCTCTGGTATGCCGACGTCCCAGCGGCCAGGGGCCAGGACGGCTGGAGGTTCCGCCAACTCTTCGTCGGCCACCACCGGCAGATCCGCGCCCGCACGCCCAACTTCGACCCCGAGCACCCACGGACCGGCGGCTGGGCCTTCGTTCGGCCGTTCATCGACCCGGACCAATCGCAATTCGGCAAGTCGCTCGTCTGTATCCACACACCTGGTGATACGTTCACGTGGAAGATCAACGTCCCCGCCGACGGGGAATACGCGCTCTGGTTCCTCTACGGCGCGCAGAACAAACCCCATGGCCGAACCACGATGGCCGGCCGGACGCGGGTCCGCATCGACGACGGCCCGCCCGTCTGGCTGCAGAATCTCCCCGACACGGGGGCGTGGCACAAATACCGCTGGGCCAAGACGGCCACGCTTACGCTCACCAAGGGCACGCACACGCTTCGCTGGACGAACGTCAAGGGCGGCGGGCTCGACTGGGACGCCTTCCTGTTGACCGACGCGCCGAACTACACGCCCAAAGGTACGAAGCTCGCCCCTCCGCCGAAGGGCAAGCACGTCCTGGTCGTCCAGGCCGAGGCGTACGAGACCGCCAAGGCCAAAGAGTCCGACGTCCGAACGCCCCGCGGGAAACACCATCGCGATCGCTTTCGCTTCCGCCCGGGCGACATCCGACCGTGGCCGCGCTCGCCCGCGCCGGAGATCCACATCTTTCCGGCCTGGGGGTGGGTCAACGCGATCCTGTCGATCGACCGCGTCGATCACGACGAGCACATCTGCTACGTGACGAACCGCAACTGTTCGCAAGAGCTGCGGCCGGGCAACCGGTACTTCGTCGAGGGCGTCTTCGAGGCCCTCGATATGCCCGGCGAGTGGTTCTTGGATTGCAAGCAGGGCCGCGTCTACTACTGGCCGGTGGACTCGAGCTTCGTCGTGAAGGGCGTGATCGCGCCGGCGCTCGATCGCCTCATCGTTCTCCGCGGCGAGGATGGAAACGACAAGGCAGCCGGTGAGAACGACCGGGCATCATCCAGCGACCGCGCGCCGCGACACGTCGAGCACGTCCACATCCGCGGGATCACGTTCCGGCATACGACGTATTCCTTGGAGGCGCCGTCGGTCTACTCGCCCGAGGACGCGGCCATTCAGATGACGCGCGCCCGCCACTGCACGATCGAAGACTGCACGTTCCTCGGCGTCGGCGGATACGCGATCCGGATGGGGAACTTCGCAGACGGCAACAAGATCCTCGGCAACACGATCCTCGACGCCGGCCAGGGCGGCGTGACGCTCAAGGGCGATCGCAACGAGACACAGCCCACGGACAACGTCATCGCCGGAAATCGCATGCATCACCTCGGGGCGATCTGGAAGCACGTCGCCGGCGTGTTCGTCAGCACGGGTAGCCGGAATCGGATCGCCCACAACACGATTACCGACGTGCCCCGCTACGGCGCGTCGCTCAAGTCGTACGGTCCGGGCGGGGGCTCCCACGAGAACATCATCGAGTACAACCGCATCCTCCGGACGAACCTCGAGACGAACGACACCGGCGCGATCGAGACGCTGGGACGCGACCGCCAGGACACGGGCAACGTCATCCGGTACAACCTGATCCTCGATTCGATCGGACTGAAGACCTCGCCGACGGGCGAGATCATGACGCCCTACTACACGTGGGGCATCTACCTCGACGACTACTCGAGCGGGACGGACGTCTACGGCAACATCGTCGCGCGGACCTACCGCGGCGGACTGCACGTGCACCTCGGCCGGAACAACCGGTTTGTCAACAACATCTTCGTGGACGGCAAGAACCAGCAGGCCGAATATAACGGCGGCGCGTTCATGTCGTACAACGTCTTCGCGCGGAACATCGTCTACTACCACACGGGCGCGCTGCACAAGGTGAACCGATGGCACGACGAGATCCTGGCCATCTGCGAGAACAACCTCTACTGGCGGGCGTCGGACGACCCGGCGCGGCCGCAGGATCACATCACGCCGAAGGGTTCGCTGGAGGCCTGGCGGGCGGCCGGATACGACCGGACTTCGATCGTGGCCGATCCGATGTTCGTGGATCCGGCACGCGACGATTACCGGCTCCATCCATATTCGCCGGCGTTCTGGCTCGGGTTCGAGCCCCTCGACGTGTCAAGGATCGGCGCGCGGGGGTAT
>CAZKCX010000391.1:3286-6799 GCA_964550865.1 uncultured Planctomycetales bacterium | reverse complement strand
GTAGCGAAGCCGGATCGCCCGTAAATGCTCCTGGACCATCTTGGCATTGGGTTGTGAGCAGGGCAAAGCAGTCGCCCACAGCGCAAAAGGGCGGGACCGCAGCGTTCTCCCCAAACACTACGGCCCCTTGTAGGGCAAAAGCAGTAACCCGCTGGCGGAGTCTCATGGGGCGGGGCCTCGTGCTTCCCCCCACCCGAGACCCCGCCAGCGAATAGCTCGCAGCAGCCCTTCGCCGGTCTTCGGTTGTCTGGACTCATCGTCCGTTTCTCCTGTAGTGCATGCCGCGTGCCAGAGGTGTTGTTACCGGTCGGGGCAAAGAAGGCCTTTACATTAAGTCGTTATTTGAAAGTAAATTATGGCAATATCACTCTGGCAGGGCGCTGAGGCATCCTCGGCGGGCCGCGGGCCTCCACCCCAATCTGCTCAGCCGGGCTGGGGACTATAGCCCACCTCAGAGCAGGCGTCAGCGGAGGTTTCCTCAACGCGTGAGGACAGCAAGCCACATGTGCGAAGACACGGTTAACGGCACCGGCGAAGACCCTCAAGTCGTTCCAATCGCGTGCCGCCCGCGCTGGCCGTGGCGCGCGTTTGGGGATACCGTAAGGGCACGCATCCGCGCGGCGCCGAATCGGCACGTGCAATCGACAGGGAAAGGACAGTCGCGATGAAGAAGCCAGCCAGTCTGATCGCAACGTGTGCGTTGGGCGCAGCCCTGATGCTCGCCGGCGGAGTCCGAGCGGAGCAGACCGTTCCGCTCAGCTCGCTCGACCTGACCAAGATGCGTGTCGGGTGGGGCAAGCCGCAGGTCGACAAATCCATCGAGGGCAAGCCGCTCTCGCTCGGCGGACGCAAGTTCGCGCACGGCGTCGGCTCGCACGCGCCCAGCGCGATGTGGGTCCAGGTCAACGGTGCGAAGCGCTTCCAGGTCTGGGTCGGCCTCGACGACGAGCGCACCGGCCAGGGCTCGATCCGCTTCGTGATCTATGGCGGCGGCAAGAAGCTGTTCGACAGCGGGGTGATGAAGGGCGGCGACGCGCCGAAGCAGGTGGACGTCGACCTGAGCGGCCTCGAGCAAGTGCTGCTCGTCGTCACAAACGCTGGCGACGACAACCACAACGACCATGCCGACTGGGCGGACGCCCGCTTCATCGTCGACGGCACGCCGCCGAAGGCCATCGACGGCCCGGCCGAGAAGAAGGTCATCCTCACGCCCAAGCCCGGCCCGGAGCCACGGATCAACGGCCCGAAGGTCACCGGCTGCCGCCCGGGGAGGCCGTTCCTCCATCGCATCCCGTGCACGGGGGAGCGTCCGATGCGATTCGGCGCGGACAATCTCCCCACCACCTTGCGCCTCGACCGGCAATCCGGCGTGATCCGCGGGACCGCCCCGCGGGAAAAGGGTGAGTATCCCGTGCTTCTCAAGGCGAAGAACGTCCACGGATCGGCTCAACGCGAGTTCACGATCGTGGTCGGAGATCAACTCGCCCTAACGCCCCCGATGGGCTGGAACAGCTGGTACATCCACTACGACCGCGTGACCGAAAAGCACATGCGGGACGCCGCCGACGCCATGATCGAGTCCGGCATGGCCGACTACGGCTATCAATACGTCAACATCGACGACTGCTGGATGAAGAAGAAGGGCAATGAGCCCTATCGCGACGCCGAGGGCGCGGTCCTGCCCAACGCGAAGTTCCCGAATATCAAGGGAATGGTCGACTACATCCACGCGAAGGGATTGAAGGCGGGCCTGTACACGTCCCCCGGCCCGTGGACCTGCGCGGGCTATGTCGGTGCCTACAAGCACGAGCGCGAGGACGCCAAGAAGTTCGCCGAATGGGGCTTCGACTTCCTGAAGTACGACTGGTGCTCGTATCGCGGCGTGGCCAGGGGCGAGGGGCTCGAGAAGTACAAGAAGCCCTACCGGCAGATGGGCGATATCCTCAAGTCGCTCGACCACGACATCGTGCTGAACCTCTGCCAGTACGGCATGGCCGAGGTCTGGAAGTGGGGCGGGGAGGTCGGCGGGAACTGTTGGCGGACCACGGGCGATCTCGGTCTCGCGGGCGGCGGGCGATTGCCCGGCTTCTACCACATCGGGCTGAGCAACGCCCGGCACTGGAAGTACGCCAAACCCGGTGAGTGGAACGACCCGGACTACATCCTGATCGGCTGGGTCGGCGCCGCCCGCGGCATGGGCGTCGGCAAACCCACCACGCTAACCGGCAACGAGCAGTACAGCTACATGTCGATGTGGTCGCTGATGGCCTCGCCCCTGATCTTCTCCGGCGAGATGACCAAACTCGATGCGTTCACGCTCAACGTCCTGTGCAACGCCGAGGTGATCGACGTCAACCAGGACCCGCTTGGCAAGCAGGCCCGAATCATCCGGCAAACCGACACCGAGTTGGTCCTCGCTAAGCCGCTCCAGGACGGCGACCTGGCCGTCGGCCTGTTCAACCTCGGCGAGATGGAGCAGGAAATCGCCGTCTCCTTCTCTGACCTCGGCATCACCGGCAAGCGGATCGCGCGGGACGTCTGGCGGCAGAAGGACCTCGGCGAGTTCGACGGCACGTTCTCGGCGGTGATCCCCCGCCACGGCGTGAGCTTCGTCCGCCTTCGCGCGGCAAGGTGACCCCGTAGCACGGGCATCTTGCCCGTGAGTTCTCGTAGCATGTACATCTTGCCCATAGGCTGATGTGGCGCGGCCGCCCCCGGCCGTGGATCGATGGACTGCCCCCCGTAGCACGACCATCTTGCCCGTGAGTTGCCGTAGCATGTACATCTTGCCCAGGAGTTGATGTGGCACGGCCGCCCCCGGCCGCGGATCATTGGACTGCCCCCGTAGCACGGGCATCTTGCCCGTGAGTTGCCGTAGCATGTACATCTTGCCCAGGAGTTGATGTGGCACGGCCGCCCCCGGCCGTGGATCATTGGACTGCCCCCCGTAGCACGGGCATCTTGCCCGTGAGTTGCCGTAGCACGATCGCGTGTCCGTGCATTCCTGGACCCGAGAGGGTTGATGGGTGTCTCGATGCTCCTGGTCCTCGCCCTCAATGCTTCGCCGGTCGTTCCGCGTTGAACGACCGGTCAGACGCCGAAGAATTCAGACAATCAGATAACTGAATATGTTTGATTCGTACCTACCGCACGGGTTACGATGTGGACAGTTGCGTACCGAGACGTCGTACCGGAATGGCGGAAAGCGCATGCCTCAGGAGGGAGGCATGCCGATCATGTCGACAGCGACTCTTCGCGGTCATTGACCTGTGGCCGATGCGTCCAGGATGGAGTGTCCTTCGTTGCAGGGAAGGAGGAACGTGGCGATGAAGCCGAGTCGATTCCGAAATGTGGCGCTCTTGGGAGTCTTCTGCACGATCGCAGCGCCTGCGCCTGCGGTCGACATCGACACCGTGTCCGTGGGGAACCCGGGAAACGCCGGCGAGTTGTCCGGAGAAGGAGCGGGCGGCTATGGCCCCAACTGCATCTGCGGCGCGGTCGACTACGAGTACT
>CAZKCX010000391.1:0-3276 GCA_964550865.1 uncultured Planctomycetales bacterium | reverse complement strand
TCGAGGTCACGGCCGGCCAGTACTGCGAGTTCCTCAACGCCGTGGCGGCGACGGACACCTACGGCCTGTACAACGAGGCCATGTGGACGTCGAGTGCCGGCTGCAAGATTCAGCAGAACGGGACGTCGGGGAGCTACACGTACACTGTGGCCGGCGATTGGGCGGAGCGACCGGTGAACTTCGTGTCATGGGGTGATGCGGCCAGGTTCTGCAATTGGCTCCACAACGGCCAGCCAACGGGCCCGCAGGACCCGACGACCACCGAAGACGGCTCCTACGATCTCGACGGTGCGACGACGAACGTCGACCTCTTGGCGGTCACGCGCGAGCCGGACGCAACGTGGGTCATCCCGACTGAGGACGAGTGGTACAAGGCGGCTTATCACAAGAACGACGGCGCGTCACCCAACTACTTCGACTACCCCACGGGCACCGACACGACGCCCAGCAACGATCTCGTGGACCCCGATCCCGGCAACAACGCCAACTTCTATCAAGACGGCTACACGATCGGCGGCCCATACTACCGTACGGAGGTCGGCGCCTTCGAGAACAGCCAGAGCCCGTACGGTACGTTCGACCAGGGCGGCAACGTCCTGGAGTGGAACGAGGCCATCCTGGACGACGACCCGTTTCCCTATGACCGCGGCGTGCGTGGCGGATACAGCAGCGGCTACGACTTCTTCCTGCACGCCGCCCATCGCGGCGGTAACGAGCCGACCGCCGAGTTTCTCGGCGTCGGTTTTCGGGTCGCCTACGTCGGCGAGACGGTCACCCTGACGCTGACTACCGTCAACGAATCGTGGGGGGAGGTGGACGTTGAGCCCAACCTGCCCGAGTACTTCCAGGGCACGCCGGTCACGCTAACCGCCACGCCGGTCGAGGGCAAGGAGTTCAGGCACTGGGAGATCTACGAGGATCCCAACTTCATCGGTGACGCCAACTACGCCGTCATCGACGCCAATCTGGCCACAACGATTCTCATGGACCAGGACAAGGGCGTGACCGCCGTGTTCAAGTGCGGCGGGGGTGTCGCTCCCTTCCTCCCGATGCTCGGGGCGGTCCTGAGCCTTTCCGTCGTGCTCCGTCGGATATGTTAGCCGCGACGGGCGACGCAGCCGAGAAAGTCCTCCCCCAGGCCAATGCGCCGCTCTTCGTACCAGGCATAGGCTTCATCGATATCTCGCTCGGCCTCCGGCGCGATGACGAGCTCATCGGCCACTCACTGCCGCATCACTTCGGCGGCCGCTCTGTCGGCGAGTCGGTCAAGAAGATGCGATCAAGCTTCGTCCCGTCCTCCCGCGTGTGAAACTCCAGAAACACTATGCCCTTCCGCAACGACAGCGCCAGCGGCTTACGCTCGCCGCGCAATCGAAGCGGCGTCCACTCCCACGTCTTGTGCGTGCCCGTGTGCCACTCCGTCTGGTCCAAAAGCGGCGAGGAGTCGGACATCACACGGACGAAGAACGAGTCGTCGTCCGACGTCGGCGCCAGCACCCGCGCCCACAGGTAGTACGCCCCGAACCGCTCGACGCGGACACGCCACGTCACCGTCCCGCCTGCGTGAGCGCCGCCCTTGCCGCCCGGCTCACCGGGTTGCCAGACGAACTGACCTCCGCTGGCGGCGGGATCCTCGCCGACGACCATCTTCGGCAGAACCACACCGTCCTCGGCCTCGAAGGCGACAGGTTCACCGGGCCGAAGCTCGAACGTCGGCATCTTCGCCCACGCCTCGTGGAATGCCTTGACCGGGCCGATGTCACCGAGGATCTCCCGGCCGAGATCCCTCCCGTCCAACGCCAGCACGCATCGCTTGGGAATGGGCTCGATCCGGTCGGGGCGGAGATACGGCGCCTTCGCCGTCAGCACGATCGGTCCGTCGTTCGCGGCGACACGAATGGAAACGTCCTTGACCTCCGCGCGGGCGTGGGCCCTCGCCTTGGCGAACTCGCGTCGCCACTTGTCGAACGCCTCGTCGGTCTTCAGGTCGCTACCGATTCGCATCCAGAACGCCGCGCCGGGATGAGGCCCGCTCCCGATGGCCTGGCGGAGCTTCATGGCGTCCATGTCCGCCTCGTGTACGACAGTCAGTCGCACCGCGCCGTGCTTGTTGCCGTCGTAGACGAGCTTCGCCGGGGCCGCTTCACCGTCCAACCCACGGGACCAGGCCACGCGAACACCCACCGCGGCCGTCCCCCTGCGGAGGACCACCGGCTCACCGCCCGGGACCTCAAACGACTTCGGCTCCTTCCCGCCGAGGTCCACCCGCCGCTCGCCGATCCAGAACCCGTCGACGTCGCGCGGCATGACGAAGTGCGACTGCAGCGAGTCGCACTCCGGCACGATGTCGTTCCGCCGATAGACCGTCAGCCCCAGGGCGTCGGCCTTGCGCTGTGCCGCCACCCAGAACGGCCGCAGGTGGTGGGCCTTGCGGTGCGCGCCGGTGGAGATCTTCTTCTTGCCGTAGGGATCGCCCCGGCCGTCCGGGATGAAGTAGCATCGCGGATACGTCCGATCGCCCGGCAGGTCGACCGTTAGCGGCAATGCCATCCAGCCGTAGATCTCGCCCGATGTACTGAGCCCCACGTCCTTGCAGACGTAGTACGTGCGGTATTGCGCTCGCCCGGGGCCCCAATACTGCTCGACGAGCCGCGGGAAGCGGTTCCGGTTCAACTCCCACAGACGCTCCGGCGGTCGCCATCGGGAGAGGGCGAAGAAGACCGCTCCGAAGCTGCCGCGCATCCCGCCCTCCAGCCAGCCGACCATCCAGAGCGGCGTGTCGACGTAGCCGGGCGCGCCGAGGTATCGGTACTCGCGGCTGCACGTCCCGCCGAGGCGCTCGTTGCCGGGGAACCAGTTCAGCGCGATGTCCGTGAAGAACAGCTCGAGCAGCGCGCGGGCCTGTTGGCGCCCCTCGTCGCGCCGGCAGAACGCCTCGATGAGAAACAAGCATTCGATGTCCACGCCGTAATACGTCGGGCTCACGTACTCGTGCGTGCCCCAGCGCCACGTGTAGAGGCAGACGCGTTCGAGCCGGAGATACCCCTCGTCGGCGACCTCGGGCCGACCCATCGCCTCGCCGAGGACGATCAGGTCGAACGCGTTCATCAGGGCGATGTTCGTGTAGCTCGTCGGCACGCGGTGGCGGATCAGGCCCTCGACGGCGTAGTCGATGGTCTCCTTGAGCGTCTTGCGGGCGGCGTCGGTGAGCTTGTCCCGGTGTCGCAGCCAGAGCAGCGATCCGCCTCGCATGCAGAAGTCGACGGCGTTGCGGTC
>CAZKCX010000390.1:0-6804 GCA_964550865.1 uncultured Planctomycetales bacterium | reverse complement strand
CTCGAGCCCCTCCATCCGCATGACGCATACGGCAATACATGGAAGGCGGTCGTCTAGGGACGGCTGGAGCAGGGCTGAAAGCGCATGGAGCAAAAGATTGCCCTTCGAAGGACCCAACAGGCCGAGACGGAGGCCGACATGCGTGAACTGCGAACCGTCTTCGGCGCCGACATCGGCGGGGCGGTCGCCGATATGGAGGTCGTGCCCCGGGGGACGGCCGCCAACGAATCGACGCATCGCATCTATGTAGCCGAGGGCAAGACGGTGCACGTGCTCGACGCGGCCGGCAAGGAGATCCAGAGCCTTCGAACCGACGGGCGTATCCGGGTCATCCGCTGGTGGGCCGAGCATCGGCTCCTGCTCGCCGGGTGCGCGGACGAGAAGGTCATCGCCTTTGACGCCGGCGGCAAACGGAAGTGGACGTTCGTCTCCGAGATGGACCCGGCCGTCTTCCGCGCGGCGAAGACGTACTGGTTCAAGTCGGCCCCCGGCCACGAGGGCATTCACGGCCTGCATACCGGTGTGTTCCTGGACGGCAAGAGCCAGGCGTTCGTGGGTAGCGCGTGCACGCTGGAGATCCTCGACGCAAACGGCAAGCTCCTCCATCGCATGCCGCAGTTCTGGGGCAAGGTCTCGCACTTCGTCATCGTCGACGGGCCCGAAGGCAGCCTGAACCTCCTCGCCTCACGGAAGTACAACGGCACGAATCGCGTCGGCATCCTCAACAACAAGACGCTCGATCCGAAGCCACGGGGCTTCCACACCGTGCCCGCCGGCGCGACGTACGTCCCCGGCTGGTCGGCCATGAACCGCTATCACCTCTTCTATGAAGACCTCGACGGCGACGGGACGAAGGAGGTCATCAGCGAGATCAACGGCGTCTGGAATCGCGTGACGGTTTGGAGCGCGAGCGGCCGGCCGCTCTATGACGCGAGCTTCGGCCCGGGCAAGCGCATCAGCAGCAGGCGCGACGTGAAGAGCATGCGCGACCTCGACGTCGGCAATCTGGACGGCGGCAAGACACAGGAGATCGTCACCGCCACAAGCAGCGGAATGGTCATCGCGCTGGATCACCAGTGCAAGAAGCTCTGGGCGCGGAAGCTCGACGCGCCGGCGACGGTCCTCGCGTGCGCGACACAGCGAATCGACGTGACCGAAACCCGACGCGACACCCCGCCCGGCTCGACGCGGCGCGCGGTTTCGGATCGGCCGTGGCTGGCCGTCGGCTGCGAAGACGGGACGGTGCTGGGCTTGGACGGACGGGGCAGGCCGATTCTGAGGACAATGATTAGGGGCCGCCCGACGTGCATCGACGCCTACGCAAGCCCGAGAGGTTCGGTCGTCGTGATCGCCACGAGCAAGGGCCGAGTGCGCGGGTTTATGCCGCCGACGGCGCCGTCGCACCCGTAGGTCGTTGAGGCTAAGCTGCTTTCAAGAAAGACTGAACAGTGCGTCAGGAAGATTCTGTATTCGGGTGGCCCATGGCTTTGAGCTCAGTCGAAGGAGAGGTGGGCCACCCAAGCTTCCCTGACTGTCCAAAGACCCTTGCAGGTAGCTTAGGAAGGACCGGGATACGGCTTGAGCGTTAGGCTGCTGGGGCAGAAAGGATGCATGGGCGTCGAGCGCTTCTTTCCGAACCGGCTCGGCTCAGAGAATCCGGCGTCAAGGCCGCAAGGAGTTCTGCAGGAGCACTAGCATGCAAGGTGACTTGGACGCGATACGTCAACTGGAAGACACGCTCGACGCCGGGACGCTCGACCGCATCGCGCAGGCGGCGGACGCCGTCGTCGAGGCCAAGCGGCGCGGTGGGAGGGTCGCGGTCGTCACCGGGAGCGGACCGAACGTCCACGAGGGCGTGACCACGCTGGTGGCCGAGCTGATGCGGGTCGGCGTGGTCGACGGCGTGACCACGAGTTCGGCCGTCGTGGCCCACGAGATGGGCGGCGTGCTCGACAAGGTCCGCCGCATCGACGGACGCGCGCTCGGGCTGGACGAATCGCTCCTGCCGCACGGCGACACGTTCGAGCTGACCGAGCTCGACGACGACGCGATGCTCGACCTCACGAGCTGGATGCCCGTCGACACCGCCCTCCTCGAGCTCATCAAGCGCACGCCCGGCGACGTCATCATCAAGGCCGCAGGCAACCTCGGCTACCCGATGGGTCTCTACCTCGAGCGATTGGCCGTCGAGATCGGCGCGCTCGCGCGGCAGCGCGGCGCGACGTTTGAGGAGGTCGCCGGCCTCGGCGCCGATCGACGAACGATGCTCGGCGTCGGCGCAACGAAGGGCGTGCCCGTGCTCGTGACGATCCCGCAGCTCGTCGGCGGCGGCGCGGTGGGCTTGGCGATCGGCGACAGCGTCAGCATCACCGAGCGGGCCGCGCGGCTCGCGCGGATGCTCGCCGAGGCGGACGTGATCATCGAATCGGCCGTCGCCCTGACGCAGGAAATCCACGACGGGCCGTTCGAGACGTACACGGGGCATGGACTGTGGGCGGGGTGGCAAGGGCACCCGACGTACTCGCTCCGCGGCAAGACGCTGGTGCGGATCGATCTCGACCCCGCACTCGAGCAGGTCTGGCAGGCCGAGCGGAATTCCGCCGCCGTTCAGGAGGCGATCGACAAGGGCTTGCCCAAGACCAAGCTCTTCAAGGTGCCCTTCCGCATGGAGATGTCCGGCTTCGCCCGGCTCGAGGGCAGCATCGCCGTGGTCGGTGACATCGGTGTGGTGTGGCCGATCCTCGCCCGTCGCGTGGCCGAGCAGCTCGACCTGAAGCTTGAGTTCGTCTCGCACCCGCAGCAGACGCCCGAAGGCCAGTCGATGCGGGAGTGGATCGTCAGCGAGATCAGGCCGCTGGATCGCAGCAAGATGCTCCACGCGCTTCGCGGAGCGTAGGGATACTGGGCATACGTCCACGAGTAGTGTACATTCAGGGCCACCACATCAGCCCCGCATTCGGAGGGAGGTCCGCCACATGGATCGCATGAATCGAAGGCAATTCCTGACGCACTCGGCGGTAACGGTTAGCGCGCTCGGCACGGGCGCATCGATGGCCAACTCCGCGTCGAACGTCAGTCGGCGCACGATGCTCTCCACCGGCGTGTTGGGCGCGAACGAGCGGATTCGCGTCGCCCTGGTCGGCTCGGGCGGCATGGGACGCGGCAACATCCGGACCTTCCTTCAGCATAAGGACACCGTCTGCCCGCTGGTGTGCGACGTCGACGACGCGCAGATCGCCCGCGGGATCAAGGAGGTCGAGAAGGCCCGCAAGAAGAAACCCGAGTCCGTCAAGGATTTCCGCCGCGTCATGGACCGCAAGGACATCGACGCCGTTTGCGTCGCCACGCCCGATCACTGGCATGCCCTTCCGACGATCCATGCCTGTCAGGCCGCCAAGGACGTCTACGTGGAGAAGCCCCTGGCGACCAGCGTCGCCGAGGGGCGCGCGATGGTGAAAGCGGCCCGAAAGCACGACCGCGTTGTCCAGATGGGCACGCAATGGCGGAGTGGCAAGCACTTCGCCGACGCCGCGGCGTTCGTCCGCTCCGGCACGATCGGCACGCTCCGGCAGATCCGCTGTTGGGCGTATCTCACGTGGGCGGGCGACGCGGGCAACACGCCCGACGGCCCCGTACCGGAGGGCGTCGACTACGACATGTGGCTCGGCCCGGCGCCGAAGAGACCCTTCAACCCCGCGCGGTTCCACTTTAAGTGGCGATGGTTTTGGGATTACGCCGGCGGGCTCATGACCGATTGGGGCGTGCACCTGATCAACCTGGCGATGTGGGCGGCGCCCGAGGCCCACCCGAAGCGCGTCTGCTGCACGGGCGGCAAGTTCAAGCTCGTCGACGACCTCTCCGAAACGCCCGACACGCAGTGCGCGACGTACGAGTTCGACGACTTCCAACTCATCTGGGAGCATCACACCCGCGGCGGAACAGGACCGGAAGGCCGCGAGCACGGCGTGGCCTGGTGGGGCAACGAGGGAAAGGTCGTCCTCGATCGCCACGGCTGGGAGGTCATCCCCGCCAAGGACAGCAAGCTCGAACCGCAGAAGCACAAGGCCAGCGGCGATCCGCGAGTGGCCCACATCCGCAACTTCCTCGACTGCATGCGGTCGCGCGAGAGGCCCGTGGAGGACGTCGAGCTGGGGCACCGCATCTCGACGATCGCGCACCTGGGCAACGTCGCATTACGCAGTGGCCGATCCATTCCATGGGACGCCGAGAAGGAGCAGGTCGTCGGAGATGCCGAGCTGAACCGCTGGCTGACCAAGCCCTACCGCGCCCCCTGGACGCTCGAGAGCTAAGCGGGACAAGCCCTTCTTGCTTGTGCCGCACGCCGCCGTGTTCGGTCGGTCCCCCGAGGGACACAACCGGAATCGGGTGGCCGTTGTCAGGTTCTCACCGCCGGAGTATAATTCCGTGGTCAGTCCCGAGTGAACCGCCGAGACAAGTCGTCAAGCGATGGCGCCGTTCCCCTCTTCGTTCGGAAGGGACGTCCGGCAACCTGCCACCCGATTTCAGAGGAGCGAGCTTCGCCTCGGCAATTCACGCACGGAGAGAGTGTTCAACGGGAAGGGACATCATGAAGGCGAGCACCCACAAAAGACAGCAGACGGGCTTTACGCTGATCGAACTCCTCGTCGTTGTGGCCATCATCGCGTTGCTGATTTCCATCCTATTGCCCTCGCTGAGTCGAGCCCGCGCCCAGGCGAGAACGACCCTGTGCCTGAGCAACGTCGCGCAGATCACGAAGTCCTTCTTGCTCTACGCGAGCGACTACAACGAGACGCCGCCGTTCGTCTCCACCATGCATCACTACGGCGGAGCGGACAACGACGTACCCGACCCGAACGAGACGTGGCTGGTGGACTGCAAGCAGCTCGGCGATGCCGCGTCCATCACGGAGATGCGGAAGATCGCGTACAGTCCCGATTCCATGTGGGACGGCCCCGAGGTGCCCCGCAGCGGACTGCTCTTCAACTACGCTCGGTTCGAGAAGCTCTACAGGTGTCCCGAGTTCGAGCGGGTCAAGGACTCACGGAAGGTGCAGAACACCTTCAACTACACGCGGGCGGTCTGGGCCCGCCAATACCGGCCGGCGATCGAGATGCAGGAGCTCGGCGAGAACTCCGATGAGTGGGGCGATGTCCAAGGGCCGATCCTCAAACCCAGCAAGATCCACGCACCCGGCCTGCTTCCCATGGTTCTGGATGAGCAGTGGGACCGTCACGTGGCCATCGGCGCCCTGTTCGGGTACGCCGCCAGCCCGACGAACAGTGCCTATTGCTGCAACGACTACGGCTTCTTCCTCGAGAACATCATCGGGACGTACCACGGCCAACCGGTCACGAGCGACCTTCACAACCTGGACAACATGGCCGGGCCGGCGTTCACACCCGTCCGATTCAAGCGTGGGGGCGTCGGCTACTACGACGGCCACGCGGACCTGATGAGGGACCCGTGGCCGACCTTCGAGATCGGCAACGTGACGCGGTCTCAAGACGACTACATGTGGCGGCGCGGGGGGAAGGGTCCGCACTCCTGGCTTGAGCTCCAGGCCTGCACGGAGTTCATCAACATCCTGTGCTACCGGCAGCGCGGCTTCAGCCTTACCGAGCGATACAGCAGCTGGCTGGTTCCCCCCATTTGAGAAGGGGACGCATCGGCTTTGCACACCGTCTTCACCTCGTGGTCACGGGGATTGCGGTACGGCGCTCGTGGTTGCGCTGCGAGACGACGCGTTGGGCTCTTCCCTGCCTTCTCCGCGGGGAAGCTTCTCAAAGGCATAGCAGAATACCCCCGGCGCGGGCCAACTCTTCTTCAGGAGGTGAAAGTTCGGATCCTCGACATAGCGCGCCAGCGGCATCTCCTGCGGGTGCACGGGGCTGTATCGCTTGTCCCAGAGTAGGATCGTCCCCGGCGGCGCCTCGCGGATCTCCCGTTCGGCGTGCCATTCGCCGGGATCGAGAACGACGGGCCAGAGGTAGTGCACCCAGACGTTCGTGCCCACGACGGGCCGATCGCCGTAACCGTGGTCCTTCAGCCATTCGACGACCCGGGCGATGGATCGCTGGTCCGCGCTCATGCGCCACGGTCTCGTGAGATGCGCAGTCTGTAGGACCGTCAGCGAAACCAGCGCGGCCGGCAGGAGCCAACGGACCCAACGCAACCGCGTCCGACGCTCGACGACGATGACGGCGATCGACGTCAGCGCCAGCACCACGGTGACCGCGCGATACGCCGTCACGAAGGGCGGGTAGATCCAATCGGGCTTCTCGCTCTCGGCCGCCAACCAGAAGAAGACGAACGCCCCGGCCACCACGCCCACCCGAAGGCCCCATCGCTTCGCGTCGATCTCGGACAGCGCGACGACGGCCGCCACCGCCAGGATCGCCACCAGCGGGGAGACGGCGATCAAGAACCGCGGGTATCCGCCGGTGGCATACAAGCCAAGAAAGCGGCAGGCCGCATGGAAGCCGAAGTAGACGACGACCGTCGCGGCGATGATCCATCCTCGGCGTCGACGGCAGATCGACGCCGCGCCCAAGACGGCGAGGGCGCCCATGCCCGGCCCGTAGGCGAGCGTCGCGCGGGCCCACATCGCCAGTGGCGAGCCGCGACCATACAGCGTGTTCGCCGTCGGCTCGAGGAACAGCAGAATCGGCGTCTTGCCGAACAGATGCGGCGCGAGCAGGTTGTGGACGACGGGAGCCCACAGCAAGAGCGGGTAGCACCACCATCGCGCTCGCCCGAGCCAGAACGCCCACGCCCAAATGGGCAGCCAGACCACCGCCTCAT
>CAZKCX010000389.1:0-6806 GCA_964550865.1 uncultured Planctomycetales bacterium | reverse complement strand
CGTGAGTCTGACCGAGGAATGCACCAAGGTCACGGGCATCCCCTACGTGATGGACTGTGACCGCGAGGAGATCGAGAAGATCCTCGACTAGCCTCGTCCCATCCGGGTTCCCTGGATCGTACACGCCGTCCCGCGCGATATACCTCGCGCGGGGCGGCGCGTCGTCTTTCGATCGGCTCCGGGGTGGCCAAGGGGGCGTCAGGTGGAATCCGACTCTTCGCCCGTTGCCGACTTCCGGCCGAGCGTGTCCCCGATGCCGCCGACGATCGCGCCCGTCCTCGAGGCCCAGATGTTCCACTCCGCCTGAAGCTCGCGAAGCGTCTGTTGCCACGGATTGTGTTCGGCGTCGTAGGACTTCGGCCGCTGCCGGATGAGCCGTTCGTACAGCGACAGCATCTCCTCTGCGGTGTGGGCCACGCTCAGCGCCGCGGCCGAGCGGCGGGCAAGGTCTTGCAAGCGATGCTTCTCCTCCTCGCCCCACGAGGCCACTTCGCAGAGCGCCTCGGCAAACGCCTCTTCGTCCTCTCGCATCACCAGCCTGCCGTTCTCGCCGTCCTCGACGACGTCCCGTGAGCCAGGGGCATCGAGCGCGACGACCGGCACGCCCGCCGTCATGGCCTCCGCCAGGACCATCCCCTGCGTCTCGCTCTTCGACGCGAACGCGAACAGATCCATGGCGTGATACGCGTCGGTCAGGTCCTTGCCCTGAAGGGCACCCGTGAGGACGCACCGATCGGCCACTCCCTGCTGTTGCAGGACCTCCGTCACATCGTCGCGCGAGGGGCCGTCGCCGACGATCAGCCAGTAGGCCGAGTCGTGTTCTTCTAGGAATCGAGCCATCGCCCGCGCCTGGAAGATCAGGTTCTTCTCCGGGCAGACGCGCCCGACATAGCCGACGACAAAGGACTCCTCGGGGAGGTCGTGGTCACGACGGATACGCGCCCCGTCGCCGTCCCGGAAGTCATCCGCCCACACGCCGGTCGGGATCACCGAGACGGGTGTGACCACGCCGCGCTCCTGCAAGATGTCTCGTATGCTTCCGCTCGGCGCGATCACGTGGTCGCACAGGTTGGCGTAGTCCGTGGCGAGCCGGATCACGAACGAGCGAATCACCTCGGAGTCGGCCGGGACGTAGTGCGTGTAGTGCTCCCACATCGTATGGTGGGTGAATACGAGCGGGACGTCCCAGCGCGAGGCGACGCGAAGCGCGGCGTCGCCCAGCAGGAACGGATGATGCGCGTGTACGAGCGTCGGTTGGAATCGGTCGATCTCGCCGAAGAGCCAATCGGGGATCGTCAGCGGGACCGAAAAGTCGGTGCCGTTGAAGTTCTGTATCGCCGGCACGCGACGAACGCCTTCCTCCTTCCGCGGAGCCCCCGGCATCTCGGGCGTGACGATCAGGACCTCGTGGCCGCGCTCGCGAAAGGCGTGGGAGAAGCGTTGGATGGAGAACTGCACCCCACCGACCTTCGGCAGGTAGATATTGCTCATCATCAGGAAATTCATGCCGGTCCCTCCATGTGGCCGGTCCTTCGTCGCGCCCCGCGGAGACCTGGACAGGTCTCCGCGATAGTCCTAGGGTAGCATGGTCGTGCCACAAGGAAACCCCCAACGAATCGCTCTCCGAGGAAGGCAACAATGTCGCCACGACGGAAGAATCACACCGCAGCTTGGATCGCCCTGGTGGTTTCGAGTGTTGCCCCCCAAGCGGTCCATGGCGAGGCCACCACAAGCCCGTTCCGGCTCGAGAAGCGGATCATCGTCGATGAGACGGCGTGGCGGTGGAATTGGTCCAGTTGGGACCAGGAGAAGGTCGCCACCGTCGGATCGCATCAGTACAGCGTTTACTGGGACGCCGACCAGGTGATGGTCCTCGTGCGACGCGACCTGCGTGACGATACCGTGCAGACGCTTCGCCTGCCGAAGTGCACGCTCAAGAACAATGACGCCCATCGCAATACCTGCCTGGGCGTGAGCCGGGCCGACGGCCGGCTGCACCTTTCGTGGGACCACCACGGCGACCCGCTCCACTACACCAAGAGCCGCGCGGGATTCCTAACGAGCCCTCCCAACCAGATTCGCCTGGAGGACATCGAGCCGCCGCAATCCATGCTGGCCGATCCCAAGCGCGAGACCCGCGTGACCTATCCCCGCTTCGTCATGGATGCCCAAGGCGTGCTCTACTGCACCTACCGCATCGGCGGCAGCGGCAACGGCGACAACTTCCTCCATCGCTACGACGCAAGGATCGGCACGTGGTCGCGCGTGGGAATGCTATTCAGCCGAAAGGGAACGTACCCACCGTGGAAGAACAGCACGTCGCGATGCGCCTACCTGCACGACCTGCTCTTCGACACGCGGAACCGACTGCACGTGACGTGGGTCTATCGCGAGATCTCCGCAAGCTGGGCGAGCAACCACGACCTCCACTATGCCTACAGCGACGACGGCGGCCGCACCTGGCGCAACAATGCCGGCGCGCAGATCGCCGACCTGCCCAACGGCGATCCGATCGCACTGGACGATCCCGGCATCGTCGTCGTCGAGATCCCCGTGTACTCCTGGCTCATGAACGCCGGCTGCATGGCGTTGGACTCGAAGAACCGCCCGCACGTCATGACATTTCGGTCGATGGAAGCGCACCGCCCGGCCAAGCTCAAGCACAATCCACCCACGGCGATACGCAAGGCGCAGGTGTTTGTCCACTACTGGCGCGACGGCGACGGGACCTGGCACGGCGGCGAACCGATCCGACCGGGAGCCCTCACGCGACGGGGCGACATCGTCTTCGATCGCAACGACACGCTGTACTTCTACTGGACCACGCCGGAGGGGTTTCGCTGTCTGCACGCATCGGCCAAGGACCGCTGGCGGACGTGGTCTGCGTCCAGGCTCACCACGTCCGAATTCATCGGCACCGACGCGAGCAAACACGACCGGGTCCGATGGCGCGAGAAGGGGATCTTGTCCTTCACCGCCAAGCCGAAGGAGGGGGGCTTCGCGATCCTTGACTTCTCGCCCGTCCACCTCAAGCTCTCCGGTAGGATGTGATTGAAACGCCAGATCCTGCCGGGTAGCATGAATGTGGGCCTTGTCTGTCTGACGCGAACACATCGTCTGTCGTTGGTCTGGTCCCCATAGGGGCCAACTCGCCGTAAAATAGAGATTTGCCATGGCAAAACGCGTCTTCGGGCGAGCGGTTGCGCTAGGTCTATTCCCCTTGGTGGCCTTTGCCGCGATCCGGCCGGCGTTTGCGGTTCCGCCACGCTTTGAAGCCCTGGGGCCGGGTACGACGGTCGCCGATATCTCGGGCGATGGTCAGGTCGTCGTCGGCTCCTCCGAGACCCTCGGCGGATTCCGTTGGCAGGCCGGGACGATGACCGCCCTGAACCAGTCCGACCCCCTCTGGTGGAACGGGGATCCATGGGGTGTGTCCTTCGACGGCTCGGTCATCGTGGGTGAGGTCGCCGAGACCATGGCCCTGCGATGGGTCAGCGGCGTGACAGATTCCCTGCCCGCGCCGAACGATCGCCCGGATGTCGCCGCCACCGCCGTATCCGATGACGGAGGCACGATCGGCGGCTTCGCCAGAGGCACCGGCGCCCGGTACTTCCCCCAAGCCTGCAAATGGGAAGACGGAACTCCCTCCCTGTTGGAGGCGGACTCCTCACCCTACATAGTAACCGGGATCTCGGCCGACGGCTCCAACATTGTTTGCCTGGATGGTGTGCTCTGGGAAGACGGCCTGCCCGCCGAATTGTCGACCGGCGATGCGCACTACGAACGACCTGCCGCTGACTTGAATCTGGCCCTTCGGTCGGGTAAGGTCCTTGTTTGTGGTCCACGCGCCGCAAGCGACGGCACGGGACCACTTGTTTATTGGGGGGGACACGAACGTCATCGACCAGACCCCGAGATACGGAAGGACCCACTCATGAGGCGAGAGACACACAGCTACTTCGCGGCCGTCGTCGGTATTGTCTGCGCAGGATTGATCGCGATCCCGGGCTGCCAGAGCCGCTCGACCGAGCGGGAGGAGATGACCGTAAACGGCACGGCGCTCGAGATCGACGAGGCCACCGGCAAGGTCTCGATGAAGTACTTCAGCAAGAAGAAGCAGCTCGAGATCACCGTCTCCGGCTACGTCACCCCCGAGACGGAGATCATCATCAACGGCCGGCTCGCCAAGCTCAACGAGGTCAAGATCGGCGAGCAGGTGCAGGTGACCGGCTACATCGAAAAGATCGGCGACACGAAGCGGATGGTCGCGACGAGGATCGAGATCGAGCGCCCGGAATGGACACGCGGGCCGAGCTCGACCACGAAGGCAACCTCCAAACCCGTGGCCAAGAAATAGCTCGAAACGAAACGCCGACCCCTCGGCCGGCCCTCGCCTGGGCGAGGGCCGCTCGCACCGCGGGCAGCCGCATGGGGTAGACAAGTCCCCACCTCGACACGTCGGAACGGCCGCTTGCCCGAGCGCTCGTCTCAGTACGCGACCACGACACCCGTCACACAGACGGTTCCTTTGTGCGCGTTCCTGGTCGAGTCCTGGAGATAGTACGACATCCACGTGAGCGGCCAACGGATCACGCCGTCGTTCGGCCCGCCCCAGTGGCCCATGTGGCCTTCCAGCGACATCGACAGGTAACGCCATCCCTGGAAGTCGAGCTTGCATGCTGTCGGCTGGAACGTCTGGTTCGTCTTGTCCCGAACGCGGAGGCGGATGAAGTCCTGCGACCCGTCGCCGTGGACCCAGAGCTGGACGCGTTTGATCTTTCCCCCCTCGGGGCCGATGCGACCGCGCGGCTTCGGGCCCAGCTGCCAGAAGCACCATCCCTCGGCCATGTCGTAGCGGATCTCGGCGGCGGTCTCGAACGGCGGGTCGTCGCCCGGCGACTCGATGATCGTCCCCTCGAGCGTGATCTTGCGTTTCGGCTCGCCCTCGTGCCAGAGGGCGAAGTGGTCGGTGACGCCATCGCCCACCGGATCGTCGAAGACCTCGACCAGTTCGTACGTCATCGGCTCGACCTCGGCAATGACGTTGCCGGCTTGGTCTTCAAGCCGCGCGCCCACGTGCCTCGGCACACCCGAGATTCGGATTTCGTCCCATCGGACAACGGCCCGCGATTGCTCTTCGTCCATCACCACGCCGACGGCCCGGCCGTCCACGCCGTCGACCGTGGGGATGATGCGGCCACGTAGCGGCCTACGAACGGTCGACCCAAGCCATTTGGTTCCGGACTTCTCAACGGACAGCTGCAAGCCGTCCTGCCGCCAGACGAGGTCGAGCGAGACAACATGCGACACGCCGACCTCGACGGTCTTGGTGATGGTGTGCGGCGTCTCGCCCTCGAAGACGACTCGCACGGGGAACGTCAGCGACGTGCTGGGGTGGTTGTGTTGCGGGACATCGCCGATCCAAGCTGCAAAGGCAGAGTCGTTCCGCTTCAAGGTCAAGTGCGACTTCTTGTGGAAGAAGTGAATCCACTCGCCGAGGACGTAGCTGTCCTCGCTACGCACGGATTCCAACGTGATCCGCGCCTTCTTCTCCGTACGGTTCTCGATGTGAACCTGTGCGGTGCAATCCCGCTGCCAGTCGGAGTGGCTCGGCCCGGATCGGCGAGTGAAGACCGTCGGACACGCGGTCGCCTCCACGTAGATCGGCAGGATGCGAAGCCAACCCGGCGGGGGCGAGGCCACCGTCAGGTATCGAGGCGCGTCGGTGACGGGCTGGCGCGATCCGCTCGGCACGTCAATCTCCTTGCCGAGATGATCGACGGCGGCGGTGATCCGGATGTCCGGACCTAGCTCGATCTCGTGCGGATCGCCGGTCGTCCAGATCGCGAGCTTGAAGCGATCGTCGTACTCACGGGCCACTACGGCGAAGTCGTCCTTGGAGTCCAGCTCGATGCGGTGGATGACCTCGTAGCCACGGAGCTGCGAGATGAGCGTCTTCATGGCGACGTACGCGGGCTTGGGCTTGTAGTCCCACGTCACCGTGCCGAAGTTGTGCTCCTTCTCCTTCGGGTCCTTGCCGTCGTCGTGCCAGTCGTACCAGATGCTGATGGGCACGCCCGCGGCCATGTTCGCCAGCCACTGCCGCGGCAGATATTTGCCCTGGAGCTCATCGGAGATCCATGTCGTGGAGTAGCCCCACTCGCCGCTCAGGATGGGGATGCGCCTGCGTGGCTCGCCCTTCTCGGACAGGGGCGTGTACCGGCGGATGATGCGATCCAGACGGCGATACTCACGCAAAGCGGTCTCCGGAGCAATGCGCCGATAGGGATGCACGCTGACACCGTCGACCAGCTCCAACAGGCCGCGACGGAAGCACTCTTCCAAAAAGCCGATCGCGATGCCCGACGTGGCCGGCGCGATAACGCAGGCTTCTGGGTCGGCATCGCGGATGGCGGGCACGACGGCCTTGCACCAATCCATGTAGTCCTTGACGTTGGGCTTGGGCTTCCAGAAGCCGATGTTCGGCTCATTCCACAGCTCCCAGAGGATGTGCTTGCCCTTGTAGCGTGACACCAGCGCCTTG
The DNA here is from genome assembly GCA_964550865.1 of uncultured Planctomycetales bacterium. Lineage (GTDB taxonomy): Bacteria > Planctomycetota > Phycisphaerae > UBA1845 > JAFGLZ01 > JAFGLZ01. The sequence continues at coordinate 262 of CAZKCX010000389.1, read as the reverse complement.
ACGAACCGTGCGTAGGCCTGGCGACCGTCCTCGGTGTGCGGGGCGAGGCCGTCGTCGTAGAGCGGGTTGCCGTAGTCGATGATGAACAGCAGGCGAATCTGGTTTTCGCCGAGCCGCTTGATTAGCTTGTCGTAGTGGCCGAAGTCGTACACGCCGGGCTCTCTCTCGCACCGGGCCCAACTCACGTCCATGCGGACGATGCCGACGCCCGCCTCGGTGAGCATCTTCCAGTCCTTCTCGTTGCCCTCGTAGAAGTGGATGT
>CAZKCX010000388.1:0-6806 GCA_964550865.1 uncultured Planctomycetales bacterium | reverse complement strand
GCGCGCCGCCCCTCATCCGTGGCAGCGATTCGGAGAGACGACGACATGGACGAACGGGCACGAGCCGGAAACGTGGTGGCGATTCTCAGCCTCCTTCTCGTGGCGCACGGAGTCCGGGCCGACGCCGTGTCCGATCCCCAGGTCCCCCTCCACACGTTCGACGGCGAGAACGCCCTGCAGGGGCTCGTCCGCCGCAACGTGGACGTCAAGCTCGTTGACAGCCCCGCAGGCAAGGGGCAGGCCTTGCAGGTCCGGTTCGGCAAGGCCGATTGGCCGAACGTCTACTTCCCGGCCGGGGATGCCCCCTGGGACTGGAGCGGCTATCGAGGCCTGGCCGTCGACGTGACCAACCCCAATCCGTTCGCGGTTCGCGTCTGCATCCGGGTGGACAACCAGGGCGCCGACGGGGCCAAACACTGCAACCAGACCGGCATCGACGTGCCCGCCGGGAAGACGCGCACGCTCTCGACGACGTTCAACTACGGGCTCGATCTGGGCCTGTGGGGCATGCGCGGGTACCCGCCCATCAGCAAGGGGGACGGCGCGACGCTCGACCCGAGCAAGGTCGTCGCGTTCCAGGTCTTCCTGCCCATGCCCGACAAGCCCAAGACGCTCCTCCTCGACAATATCCGCCTGTTCGGGAAACGGCCGCCCCTCAAGCCCTGGCCCAGCAAGCGATTCGTCGACAGGTTCGGCCAGTACAAGTACGACGACTGGCCCGGCAAGCTCAAGGACGAGTCGGAGCTCCGAACCCGGCTCGCCGCCGAGAAGGAAGACCTCGCCAAGCACCCGCGATTGCCCGGGCGCGACAAATACGGCGGCTGGAAGGACGGCCCGCAACGTGCCGCCACGGGCTGGTTTCGCACGGAGAAGGTCGACGGGAAATGGTGGCTCATTACGCCCGAGGGACGCTTGTTCTTTTCCCTTGGCATCGATTGCGTCGGCCACTGGACCCGCACGATCGTGACGAAGCGGGAGGAATGGTTCGACTGGTTGCCGGATCCGGACGGCCCGTTCCGCGAGCATTACGGTACGTTCAGCAACACCCATCGCGGGCCGGTGAAGAAGGGACGATCCTTCGGCTTCTACTCGGCCAACCTCCAACGCAAGTACGGAGACGGCTGGCAGGCGAAGTGGCGCGAGACGGTCCGGCGACGTCTCCGGTCGTGGGGATTCAACACGATTGCGAACTGGTCTTCACCCAAGGTCTATCTCGACGCGAAGATCCCCTACGTCGTCGGCGTGGGCATCGGGGGCAAGAACAAGCGGATCGCCAGCGGCTCGGACTACTGGGGCAAGATGCACGACGTGTTCGACCCCCAGTTCGCGAAGGACGCCGAGCGCTCGATCCGCGGGGCGTTGCGCCTGTGGAAGGACAACGAATACTGCCTAGGCATCTTCGTCGACAACGAGCTGAGCTGGGGGCACGAGAGCGCCTGCGGGCTGGCCGTCGGGGCGCTGAACAGCGAGGCCGATCAGCCGGCCAAGAAGGCCGTCCTCGCCGATCTCAGGAAGAAGTACGAATCGATCGAGCGCCTCAACGCGGCCTGGGAGACGACCTATGCCAGCTGGGAGGCGATGGCCGCCGAGCCCTCTGCGCCGAAGGAGCCCGAGGAGTTCACCGACGCCTGTCGTGCCGATCTGAATGCGTTCATCTACCGGTTCAGCAAGCGCTATTTCACGACCGTACGCGACGCGATTCGCAAGACCTCGCCGCACCATCTCTATCTCGGCTGCCGATTCGCGTGGGGCAATCAGGCGTCCTACCGGGCGGCGGGCGAGGTCTGCGACGTGGTCAGCTTCAACATCTATCGTGAGACGGTCGACCCGACGGAATATGGCTTCACGAAAACCCTCGGCAAGCCGTGCATCATCGGCGAGTTCCATTTCGGCGCGCTGGATCGCGGCATGTTCCACACCGGACTGGTCAAGGCCAAGGACCAGGCGGATCGGGCGCGGAAGTACATCCGGTATGTTCGCAGCGTGGCCGACATGCCGAACTTCGTCGGCTGCCATTGGTTCCAGTGGGTCGACGAGCCGATCACGGGCCGCTGGTTCGACGGAGAGAACTACAACATCGGCTTCGTGAATGTGGTCGACGACCCCTACCCGGAGATGCGGGCGGCCGCCCGCAAGGTGCATGCCGAGGTCTACGCGCGGCGGTACTAGCACTGCATTTCAGAAGTAATGCGACTACATGCCCGAGCCGCCGGATTCATCCGGCGCGGCCGCGCGGCATGAATGCCGCGGCTCGGGCAGCGACAGTGTAGTGTGCGGTCCTGTCCATAGTCGCACGATTTGTGAAACGCGGTACTAGACCCCGCCGGCGCCCTTGTTCGGGTCGAAGCCAAAGCGGCGGCGGGCCTTCTTCGTCAAGGCTGCGAAGGCCTGAGTCGCCGCTCCATATGGCCTGCGATCCCGGGTGTAGGATGCCCGATCTTGATCCCGGCTCGCGGATCCCAGGTCACTCGTGCTACCGCATCGAGCCGCGTCCTCCTCTTGGAAGACGGATCGCGTGCTACTCGGCCGCGCGGCCTTCGGGACGGGAGCCCCACTTGAGCTTGGTGATCAGGGTGTGCCACCGGTTCTGGCCCGGGTGTCGAATGAGTTGGAAACGGTGGTCGAACGCGCGGATCAGCAGGCGGTCGTCCGCGCGGAAGGCCGTCGAGATCTGCCCGTCGATCGACACCATCGTGCCCTCGTTGACCCGCGAGCCGACGACCTCGATCTGCTGCGAGCCGCGGAGCACAAGCGGACGGTTCGCAAGCGAGTGCGGGCAGATCGGCGTCATCACGATGGCCTCGACACCCGCCTGGAGGATCGGCCCGCCGGCGGACATGTTGTGGGCGGTAGAGCCGACGGGCGTGGAGAAGATCAGGCCGTCGCCCGCCAACATGGTCAGCGGCTGGCCGTCGACGATCACCTCCAGCTCGATCAGGCGATAGGGCGGGCCCGCCTGCACGACGCAGTCGTTCATGCTGATGCTCTCGAAGACGCGCTTGCCCTGCCGCTCGATCCGCACCTGTAGCATCATGCCCTGGCTGACATAGCGCGAGTCCGACAGGATCTCCCTGATGTGGTCCTCGAGATCCTCCACGCCGAACTCGGCCAGGTAGCCGAGCTTGCCGAGATTCACGCCGAGCAGGGGCACCTGCCGCTCGCCGAGCATCCGCGCGACGGCCAGCATCATGCCGTCGCCGCCGAGGACGATAACCAGGTCCGGCTCGGAGCGGATCAGCTCGTCCGTCTTCTGCGCGAGGATTTTCCCGACGACACAGGCGTGCTTCGAGACGATGTCCTCCACACGCTGCATGGTGTCGGCGACGGAGGTCTTGGTCGGGTTCCCGATCAGGAATACGCGCGGTCGGTCGCAAGCGGAGGGCGATTCGCTCATGGCATCGGCTACGCCTCGGCGCGCGGTCGAGAAGAATCGCGCGTGGTTTGGGTCGTCCGCGCGGCAATGTCGTCGGCCCGTTCGATGTCGTCCGCCCGCGCTCCCAGCGCGCGACGGACGGCGGCAACGAGCCCCGGCACGTCGAGACCGACCTCGGTGAGCTGTTCGGCCCGCGAGCCGTGCGCGATGAACCGATCGGCAGGCAGACCCAAACGGACGAGATTGGTCGTAGGCAGGTTCATCGCCTGTGCAGTTTCCAGGACGGCCGATCCGAACCCGCCTTCGACGAGATGGTCCTCCACGGTCAGCACCGGGCGGCCCGCGCCGAGCACCTGGGCAAGCATCTGCCGATCCAACGGCTTGGCGAAGCGTGCGTTGATCACGCCGACCTGGATGTCGCTTTCGGCCAGCTCCGCCGCTGCTTCCAGCGCGTACGAGACGGTCGAGCCGTACGCAAGGAACGTCGCGTCGCTGCCGTCCCGAAGGCGTCGCGAGCGACCCAAGACGAAGGGCGGCGAGGATTCCGTCAGGGGTTCGGGCACCACGTCCCGCGGATAGCGGATGGCCGTGGCCTGCTCCAGCGAGACCGAGAGCTTCAGGGCCTCGAGCATCTCCGGCTCGTCGGCGGGCGCCATGAGGACCATGTTGGGCAGCGAGCGGAGATAGCCGATGTCGTAGGCGCCGTGATGCACCGCGCCGTCGCTGCCGACCAACCCGGCGCGGTCCAAACAGAACACGACAGGAAGCTGCTGGAGCGAGACCTCCTGGGCGATCTGATCGTACGATCGCTGCAGGAACGTCGAGTAGATTGCCACGACGGGCCGAAGCCCCGCCTTGGCCAATCCGCCGGCGATCGCCACCGCGCCGCTCTCGGCGATGCCGCAATCGAGGCAACGATTCGGAAAGCGTCTTTCGAACTCGGCCAGGCCCGTGCCGTCGGGCATGGCGGCCGTCAGGGCGTAGAGACGCGGGTTCGTCTCCGCGATCGAGACCAATGCCTCGGAGAACGCGCGGGTGAAGCTCTTGCCGTCGCTCCGCGCCACGGAGACCTGATCGCCCTCGACCTTGAAGGGCTTGGTGCTGTGGAATCGCGTGGGGTCGGCCAGGGCGTATTTGCAGCCGCGGCCCTTCTCCGTGTGCACGTGCAGCAGAATGGGTCGTTGGACGTCCTTGAGCGTGCTGAGCATGTCGATCAGATGGGCAATGTCGTGCCCGTCCGTCGGCCCGACGTACACGAAGCCGAGCGCGTCGAAGATCTGATGCGGAGAGACCGTGGCCTTGAAGCCCTCCTTCACCGCGTCCAACGCGTCGTACATGCCCCTGCCCACCACGGGCAGCCGGGGCAGCATGCGACCGACCTTGCGCTTGACCTCCTCGTAGAGATCGCTTGTGCGGAAGCGGGCGAGGTACTCGGCCATCGCGCCCTGGGTCGGGGCGATGCTCATGCTGTTGTCGTTGAGGATGATCAGCAGCTGGCGCTCGAGCTTGCCGGCGAGATTGAGCCCCTCGAAGGACAGGCCGTTGACGATGCGGGCATCGCCGACGAGCCCGACGACTCGCTTGTCGCTCTTCTGCGACTGCTCGCCGAGGGCCAGGCCGAGCGCGGTGGCGATCGCCGTGCCGGCGTGGCCGACCGTGAACTGATCGCACTCGCTCTCGTGGATGTCCGGGAATCCGCTGACGCCGTCGCGTTTGCGGAGCCGCTCGAATCCCTCTTGCCGGCCGGTGAGGAGCTTGTGGGTATAGCACTGATGCCCCACGTCCCAGAGCAGGCGGTCGTGGGCGAAGTCGAAGACGTAGTGCAGCGCGAGCGTCAGCTCGACGACACCGAGGTTGCTCGCGAGGTGCCCCCCGTTTCGGCTGACGACCTGGATGATCCGGTGACGGATTTCCTCGGCCAGGTGGGGCAGCTGGGCGACCGGGAGCTTCTTCAGGTCCGCTGGGCTGTGAATACTCTCGAGCAAGCGCGTCATGATGTTCAGTTCGTGGGCGAGAGCCGATCGCTCATCCGCCGACCAGGTTCGAGTCGCGTGTGAGATTCCCCGCTTGTGATTTCGGTACTGCTTACGAAAAGCGGCGCCGGTGGGTTCGCCCCGACGCCGAAACCATCAGTCTACCAACCGACCCGACTCAACTCAAGAATCGGCAGGGAATTGTAACGAGACGGCGAAATCGGACCTTCCAAGGGATGGCGCGGAGAACCCCTCGGTACAGGCAAGCGGGGCGAAGCCCCCGGATCCATCCCACGCGGCGGGCGCCGGGGACGAATCCGGGGCCACGGGAATGTAGGGCCTACCACTCGTGCTCTTCGGGTCGGAGCAACTCGTGCATGCGCCGCTCGATCAACTCGTCCTTGCGCTCCTGGCGGCGCTTGAGGCGTTCGTGCAGCTCGTCGAGGTGGCGGGAGATCTCCTTGATCTCCAGCTTGCGGATGGCCATCCGGACCTCGAAGTGCTGAGCGAGCAGCTCGCGGAGCTCGCGTTTCATCTGCTCCTTCCGCTCGGGTTGCTTCGTCTCGCGGATTCGCTCGGCCAGCTCCTCGCTGCGGACGTTGAACTCCTCGTCGCGGCGGGCCAGCATGCGGTGCTCCGGGCTCTCGGAGCGATCGATCTCCTCTCCATTGAAACGGGGCGATATTCGCATCCGGAGGTGGGCCGGTTCAGGCTCGCGGTGCTGGTGCCCCACGATCTCGCGTAGCTCCGCGTGGAAACGGTCGGGATCCTCGCGCCGCAAGTCCATGAGTCGCTCGTGGAGTTCCGGCCGTTGGTGCCGGATGTGCTCGAGGATCGCCTCCGCCGGAACCGGAGGCATGTGGCGCCGATGAGGGGGACCCTCCTCGAGCTGCCGGATCTCGTTCTTGATGTGCTCGAGCCTTTCGGTCAACTCGCGGACCGGGGGCGAGTCCTCGTCCTTGCCGTGTCTCTCGATCAGCTCGTCACGGCGGCGATCGATGCGTTTGCGGGCCTCGTGAAGGCGGTCGAGTTCGCGATCGCGAGCTTCGTGGTGACGTTCGCGTTGCTCGGCCAAGTCCTCCAGCCGTTCCACCTCACGCTCGAGCCTGTCGATGTTCCGCTCGAGCTCACGGGCCTCGGGGGACTCGGCCTTCCCCTGTTCCTCAAGGGTCCCGAGGCGGTCACGCATTCGATCCAGGTTGCGCTCGAGCTCCTCGAAGCGGCGCTCCAGCGCTCGTGCCTCGGGGTGTTCGTGATGGCGATCCCGATGTCCGCGTGCGTCTTCCAGGCGCTCGAGCTCCTCCTCCATCTGTTCGATGCGCTCGTCCAACTCGCGGACCTCGGGTGCGTCGTCGTCCTTCTCCTCCAGCCTGTCGCGCTCCCGCTCGAGCTGCTCGATGCTATCGCGGAGCTGGTCCATCTCTCGCTCGATGTGCTCGGGCGGGGGGGGAGGCGCCGGG
>CAZKCX010000387.1:0-6830 GCA_964550865.1 uncultured Planctomycetales bacterium | reverse complement strand
GTCCAGGCGGGCAATCATCAGGATGGGGGCCTGCCACTCTTCCTCGGGGAGGGCCTTGCGCAAGGTGGGATTGGCCCGATGCCGCGCGCTGAGCGTGTTCATGCGCCAGCGATGCAGTCCCGTCGGCGGGGCCCACAGGGTCGACAGCTCGCTGTCGAGCGAGGCCGTCGTCTCCTTCGCCCGGAGACGTCGGATGTCTTGCTCGAGCAGGTGGATCAACCCGATCACGCCCGCGTAGTTCTTCGTGAGCTCGCGGGCACGACGGCGCTCCGGCGCGAGCACACCCTTGGCGAGCAGCTCGTTGATCTCCGCTTGCTTCTCGCGGACAAGTTGACGCATTTGTTCGAGCTTCATCTCGCGGAGGTGTTTCTCGCCGCGCTTCGTCGGACGCAGGGAGGCGACCACGCCGCTGATGCCCAGCGCTCGCTCCATCGCCGCCAGCACCTGCTTCTTGGCGATGGCCACGTCCACCGAGCTCCGCAGCTCCGAGGCCCGTTGCATGGCCTTGAGCAACTCGACGCGAAATCGCTTCTGCCAGTCCTCTCCGCTCTTCGGCAAGTTTGCCGCTCGGGTGGCGGGACCGGTCGTGGCGGGCCGGGAATCCGAATTCGCGATGCCTTGCAGGTCCTCCAGGAGCTCTTGGGCTTCCCTCTGGGCCTCGCGCCGCCATCGCTTCGCGCGGTTCAGGGCGACCCGCATTTCCGTGGTCACTTGCTGCGGTCCGACACGGATCGGCACCCCATAGAAGAGGACCAGGCACGCGATCTGATCCGTAAGCGATCGATCGCGGAGCCAGTTGCGGATCGGACCGGCCACGCGCGACTCGTATTGGGGGCGAGGCAGCTGCTCGGACTCCGGGAGGTCCAAGGCAATCAGGCGATCCGGGGAGATCCCGCGTTGCTCCGCATAGTGCAGCGCCAACGTGCCCGAGGGCTTGCTGTTCTTGTTGAAGACGAGGGCAACATGCGCTGCGTCGAGCGCTCCCGGCTTCAGGCCGAACGCCGGCAACGCGGGCATCGACATCCCAAGCAACATCGTGAGGGTTCGCAGGAACATCCCTTACCCGAAGACTCCAAACCGCCAGAACAAGAGAACGGCCGTCCCGACCAGCGCCAATAAGACCACAAGCGCGGCCAGGGGCACCAGCAACGAGGGCTCCTCGGCATGTTGGTCCGCGGTGGCCGCCGCCTGTGTCGTCGCGGCCGCCGTCTCCCGCACCCGGATCTCCGCGGCGCGGGAGGCCTCGATCAAGTCCCGGAGCGACGTCGCCTCCCGGACCGCCGTGGTGAGTTGATCCTCCCCGGGATCCGAAGGCAGAACGGCGTTCAGGCCCCGCAACAGGTCCTCGGTCGAGGGATACCGGTCGTCCGTGAGCTTCGCCAGACAGCACTCAATGAGCTCGACGTGGGACATGGGGACCTCGGGCCGGAGCTTCGTGATCCTCGGCGTGGGGGCCCGGAGCTGCTTTCGGAAGACCTCTTGGCTGTTCTTGCCGCTGAAGGCCGGCCCGCCGGCGAGCAGCGCGTACCACGTCATGCCCATGGCATAGATGTCGCTCGCCAGGGACGGCGGATGCCCGAGGCACAGCTCCGGGGCGAGATACCTCGGCGTGCCCTCCACGACCGACACGGTGCCGCTCTCGTTGACCACCTCCAACCGGTTCGCCAGTCCGAAATCCGCGACCTTGACCACACCCTCCTCGGTCATCAGGAGGTTCGATGGCTTGATGTCCCGGTGGATGATCCCCGCTTGATGGGCGGCCAGCAGACCCCGGCAGGCCTGCCGAATCGCGGTCGCCGCCGCTTCGGGCGAGAGCCGCTGGCCGCGATCGAGCACGTCCTGCAGCGAGCCGCCGGCCATGTACTCCATGACCACGAACGTGCGCGAGCCCTCCTGGCCGACGTGGAACACCGTCACCACGTGTGGATGCTGAAGCTGTGCGGCCGCGCGGGCCTCGTTGAGGAACTGCTCGACGCGATCCGGGTCCGTCTTACTCCGCCACATCGGGAGCAGCTTGACGGCCACGTCACGTCCGAGCACGACATCCTCTGCTCGATACACCGTGCTCGAGCTGCTTCGCCCGGCGACGGCCTTGAGGCGATACCCTCCGAGGCGCTCGCCGAGCAAGTCTTCCGGTCTTTCGGTTCTCTCGGCCATGGACGGCCCGGTCCTATCCGATCGCGGCAAGGGGCGACCGCGCTGCCGCCGCCCGCCCCCGGCTCGGCTACGTCGGTATGGTGGTCTGAAGCCACACGCTGTCCGCCGCGGCGGAAAACGTCGTCGGGTCCGGCCGCGCGGGAACCACGACGGTCTGACCGGCTCGCGCCTCGATCGGACCGTCGATGCCGTCGGTTCGCAGCACGCAGCGGCCCTCGAGAACCTGCCAGATCGCCATTTCGCCGATCTCCAACGGCTGCTCGAAGCCCTCGGTGACGCGGACCTTCTCGATCACGAAACGGGGGCAGCTCGCCAGTCGCGTCGTGGTCATCCATGCGTTGGAGACATGCTCCCGAGGCTGCTGGGTCGGCGGCGGCTCGCCGAAGTGAATACACATCAAAGCCTTCTCGATGTGGAGCTCGCGCGGCTTCCCGTCGTCCCCAAGACGGTTCCAGTCGAACACGCGGTAGGTGGTGTCCGAGGGCGTCTGCACCTCGGCCACCATCACGCCTTTGCCCAGGGCGTGGACGGTCCCGCTCGGGAGGTAGTAGCAGTCGCCCGCCCGCACGGGAATCCGCTCGAGCGTCGGCTCGACCGTGCCCTCCTCGACGGCCCGGGCGAACGCCTCCCGGGTCACGCCCTCTCTGAGTCCGGCGTAGATGGCGGCATCGCCACGGGCCTCCAGGATGTACCACGCCTCGTGCTTGACTCGCGCATCGCCGCCGATCTTCGCGCATGCCTCCTCGTCCGGATGGACCTGCACGCTGAGGACGTCCTCGGCATCGAGGAACTTGATCAGCAGCGGAAAACGCCCGTCCACCAGCGGGACGTCGCCGACGAGTCGCGCGCCCCAGGAATCGACGACGTCGTGCAGCGTCCGATCCGCCTCCGGGCCGTCCGCGACCTTGGAAACACCCTCGGGCAGGTCGGTGACCTCCCACGATTCGCCGATTCGCTGTCCCGCCGGCAGCGACCGATGAAACAACCGCTCCAGGTTGCGCCCGCCCCAGATCTTGGGCAGGAGAATCGGCTCGAGCAAGAGGGGGTAGATAACCATTGCCGTTCGACTCCTTGCGTAGGAAGTCGCATGCCTTTACCGCACCAAGACTATCGGTAAAGCACCGCCCGATCAACACGGCGGCACGAAAGGTAGCACGGGCATGCTTGTCGCGGCGTAGCATAGCGAAGCCGGATTTCCCCTAGGTTCCCGAGGTGCGATCCACCGCAGGCGAACGCACGGGCGAGCGGCGGCCCCTCACGCCTGTGAGTCCTCAAGCGATCTGCTACCATACGTCCTGGAACATCGACCGCCTGCGGTACGGCTCGCGCGCCGAGCCCGCCCGGTGCCCAACCCGACGGAGTCGTCGATCCATGGAACCGCGAATCGTGTTCTTCGACATGGACCATACGCTGATGGACAACGACTGCGACATGTCGTGGAAGGAGTTCCTCATCTCCCGCGGCCTGGCCGATGCGTCGGAGCGCGACGAGGCGGCCGCGTTCTATGAGCAATACGTTCAAGGACGGCTCGATGTGGACGCGTTTCTCGCCTTCCAGCTCCGGCAGTTTCGCGGAAAGACACCGGAGGATCTCGCGCCCCTCCTGCGAGCCCATTTCGACGAGCTTGTGATCGACCGCATTTATCCGGAGGCGCGGGCAGAGGTGAGCCGGTTCCTCGCTGCAGGCGTGCCGGTGTACCTGCTCACGGCGACCAACGAGGCCATCGCCGCGCCGGTCGCGGGACATCTGGGGTTCGACGGCCTGTTGGCCACGCGGCTCGAGATAGCGAACGGACGCTACACCGGCCGCATCGTGCCGCCGTATTGCATTGCCGAGGAAAAGATCGGGTACGCCAGGCAGATCTGCGATCAACGCGGGCACACGCTGACCGAGGCCGCCTACTACGGCGACAGCACGTCGGACATTCCCTTGCTGGAGATCGTCGGCCACGCCACGGTGATCAACCCGGGCGACGAGCTCGGAGGACGAGCGCACACCAACGGCTGGCGCATCGAACGCTGGTCGCTTGAGGCCTGACTGCTGCACAGGGGTTCTTGCAACCCTACATCGGCACGCGCATTACGACGGCCAAACCCGAGGCTCCTACGGGATCGCCTTCGCTACGACGCAGCCCCGCCCAGGAGTTGCTGGAGGGTATCGGCGTTTTGATTCATCTTCTCGATGAACGTCTGAGCCAGCTCGATTAGGATACAACCGCTGGCTTGGAGTATAATCCCCGCGGACAAGGCCAAGAGCGTCGCTTTGCAGAGTCTTCCGAGCATGGTGCCTCCCTTTCTCTATGCGTGAACCGACTACGACCTGTTGCGAATGCCTGAAAACTGGGCCCTCCCTACATCTCGAAACTCCGGTCATCCCACACGGCGTGACAGGGAACCGAAGGATAGTCGCCGATGTCCTTTGTCGTCAAGACTTCTCCAGGGTCGTCGATTGGCGTAACGGCGGGGATACCTTTTCAGGGCGCATCCGGTCCCGCGTTGCACGTCTCGGCAGCCGCCCACCCCCCGCGATCCTTGGGGGCTTGCCTGCAAGTGAGCGGTCGGTTTGGGTATCCACGCTCGGTGTGGAGGCCGATCGCCGTTGAAGCCCCGTCCCCGAGGGTCTACACTCGGCTCGATGAGTGCGACGACGACCTCCGATCCTGCCCGCCATGATGCTTCGGCGAAGGAGACCGATCCGGGCGTCCGCGCGCCACGAGCCGTTTCGATCCGGCCCGCGCTCGCGGTGATCGCGATTGTGGCCGTCGTGGTCGCGTGGACCTTCTGGCCCGTGCTGGAATCCCGCGCCCTCTTCTCCGACGACTTCCTCTACGTTGTCCAGAACGAGACCGTTCGAAATCCCAGTTGGTCGTCCGCGGCGCGGTTCCTACGCGAGGTGACCGAGCCGACCACCGTGCCGGGCTACTACGAGCCCTGGCCGATGATCACGCTCATGCTGGATTGCGCGATGGGGGCCGACGCCCGGACGGGCCCGGACGGCTACCTCGTGCCGTTCCGGCGAACCGCGCTCGTCCTGCACGTCCTGAATTCGGTGCTCGTGGGTTTGCTGATCTACCTCCTCTTCCGGGAGCCGTTCTCCGCGTGTGTGGTGGGCGTGCTGTTCGGTGTGCATCCGCTGCAGGTGGAATCCGTGGCGTGGATATCCCAGCGAAAGACGCTCATGGCGTCGCTCTTCGCGCTATCGAGTCTGGTCCTCTACGTGCGGTACGCGCAGCAAGGAAGTCGAAGCGCTTACGGCGCTTCGTTGCTCCTCTATCTCTTGGCGCTGATGTCCAAGCCGACCGCGCTGCCCTTGCCCGTACTCCTGCTGGTGATGGACTATTGGCCTTTGCGACGTCTGCGTGTGCGGTGTCTCGTCGAGAAGATCCCCTTCTTCGCGCTGGCGTTCGCCTCGGGGGTATTGTCGTTGATCGCCCTGAAGCGAACGGCCTATCTGGACATGCCGGCGGAGGTGGGCCTGGACCGCATCCCCCTGATCCTCGGCCACAACATCGCCTTCTACATGCGCAAGATCTTCTGGCCGACCGATCTGTCCGCCTTCTATCCGTTTCCTGACCCGATGGTGACGGCGAACCCGGTGATCTGGATCAGCCTCGTTGCCAGTGTGCTCCTGATCGTCGGACTACTCGTGTCCCTATGGTGGACGCGGGCGGCCGTCGGAGGGTGGGCATTCTTCTTCTTGGGCATCTTCCCGGCCATGGGGGTATTCAAGGTCACGCCCGTCATCGCCGCGGATCGCTACGTCTACCTACCGCTCGTGGGGATCGGCCTGACGGTGGGCTACGCGCTCTCGTCCGGATGGACTCGGAGCGGCCGTCGTGGACGGATGACGCCACCCCGCGCAGCCCTCGCCGTCGGTGTGCTTCTGATCGTCGGCGGCCTTCTGCAAACGACGCGGGCGCACTTGGCCTCGTGGTCGGACAACGTGCGCCTCTTTCAGCACATGGTCGCCTTCGGACCCGACCAGTTTTGGATACAGAACGGCCTGGCGAACGCCTACCTTCGAGAAGGGAGAGTCGCGGATGCGATCGGACCCCTCCGGCGAACCGTCGCGCTCCAGCCGAGCAACGTCAAACAGCGACAGCGGCTCGCACGGACGCTTCTGCAGGCGGGCCAGATCGGCCATGCGGTGTCGGCCTGTCGCGAGGGCCTCGTAATCGACCCCGACGCGCACGCGCTCCGCTGCATCCTTGCCGAGGCCCTGAACCGGCAGGGACGCTTCGCCGAATCCATGCGAGAGACCCGACAAGTCCTCCGCAAGGCGCCTGCCACGGCGCAGGCGCACTATCAGTTGGGCGTGGCGCTGTTCCAGCTGGGCAAACCCAAAGAGGCCTTGCCGCGCTTTGAGGAAGCGGTTCGGCTCAAACCCGATTTTCCTCAGGCTCACTGGAACCTGGCGGCCGTCCTCGTGAAGACCGGCCAGCTCGATCGAGCGATGCAATCCTACCGAAGGGTGGTGGAGCTGCAGCCCGACAACGCCAACGCGCATTACATGCTGGGGGCCCTGCTGCAGAAACAGGGCCGACCCGAGGAGGCGAGGAAGGAGTTCCGCGAGGCGCTGAAGATCAATCCCCGGCACGCCCGGGCTCGACGGGCCTTGGGGGGGTAGCCCTTCGTGGGGGACTGTGGTGGGGCAGCAACCCCCTCGGCCCTTTC
>CAZKCX010000386.1:2510-6848 GCA_964550865.1 uncultured Planctomycetales bacterium | reverse complement strand
CGCGTCCGACTCCTCGTCGGTGAGCGCCTTGGCCAGCAGCGTCGCCTTCCCGAAGGCCTTGGCCTGACAGACGAAGTCGGTCCGGACCTCGCCGTCGGCGGGCACCTCGACCCAGCGTCGGTAGTGCGTCGGCGTCGTCAGCTTGCCGTCAAGGTCGAGGAATTTGCCCTCGCTGGTGACGTCGGTGAGCGTGAGCTGCGGCGTGACCTTCAGCTCGATGCGGGCCTTCTTCGGCGAGTCGAGGTAGTTGTGCGCGATGGCCGAGACGTAGACCAGGTCCTTCTCGACGAGAAAGCGCGGCGCCTCCAATCGCACGATCAGGTTCTTGCGCGTGACGACGTCCACCGAGCCCTCGCCGACGCGCGTCTGCTTGTCGCAGGCGATCGCGTGGAGCGTCCACGTCGTGAGGTTGTCGGGCATGGGGACGTCGACCGTGGCGGTCCCGTCGGCGTCGGTGACCAGGTGGGCCGCCCAGACGACGCTGTCAGCGAACTCGCTGCGGACCATCGCCTCCTTGACGGCCGGCGCGGCCTTCTCTTCCGCGTTGGCCTCCGCCTGGGGGGCTGGAGCGGCCGCCGCCGGTTTCTTCATCATCGGTTCCCGTGCCATGCTCAGCTCCGCGACCGCGTCGCTCTTCATCCGTCGGCCCAGCGCGCGACCTCCCCGCGCCCCGAAGTCATGCAACCTTCCGTAAGCGTGCTGTCGATAGGCGAAGCTGCTCCGCGTCGTGACGAGCAGCGGCCGGAGGTTGCCGTAGAAGGCCTCCTGGATGTGCTTGCGGAACTCCGGCTGGATATAGTAGACGCTCGCATCGACCATCATCACCGCCAGCTCGGCCGCGATCGGCTTGCCGTTGCTGTCGCGGGCGGTGATCTTGACCTCTCCCTTCTCTCGCGGCAGGTAGCTCTTCTTATTCGGCTCGGCCTCCACGGTGATGAACTGGTGCGTCGGCGGGACGATGACCTGGCGGCGGTCCTCGTAGATCTTGTCGTCGCGGAGCGCCATGGCCGAGAGGTAGACGTTCGGCGCGTGGCGGCGCTCCATCGGCAACTCGATGAGCTTGCTCTTGCCCTTGACGAAGATGATGCGTTCGAGGAGTAGCTCGTCGGTTTCCATCGTCAGCAGGACGTACGCGTCCTCATGCCGCGTGTTGATGAGCAGCCGCATCGTCTGGCCGATCTCGTACGCGTCGCGATCGAGGACCAGCTCGATGTCGCGGTAGGCGAAGTGGGCATATTCCCCGCCGCGTTCGGCGATCCAGAGATCGCAGTGGCCGGTCACCTCGTCGCCCTGGTCGGTTTGGGTCGAGACGGTCGCGCGGAAGTGTCCCTCCTCGTCGAACAGGTATCGGAAGCGTCCGCGGCCGTCCTTGCCGACGGTGACGTCCGCTTCGTGGATCTGCTCGCCCAGCTCGTACTCGCGGTACTCGCGGCCGTCCTTCTCGACGAGCTTGCTCCGCAGCCGGTGGATGCGGGCCTTGCCCTTGAAGGGGATGGGACCGCCGTTGGGGCCCTTCGCGACGATGTCCACCTGCGCGTTGTCGCCGGGCTTGTAGAGGTATCGCTGCGGGCGCAGATGGATGAAGAACGGCGCGTGCGTGACCTTGACCGACCCGCTGCCGCGGATCTCGCGGCGTGACTTGTCGACGACTCGCGCGGTCACCTCGTACTGCAGGTCCACCTCGGGGTTGTTCTCGTACGGCTCGGTCTTGATCGGGCCGATCGTCGCGACGCCCTTGTCGTCGGTCTTGGCCTGGCCGCGCTTGACCAGCTCTCGCCGCGCCCCGCCACGATGGGGGGGCAGGATTCCCCGTTGCTCGATCGTCGGATAGCCGGGCCGACCGCCGTGGGCCTTGAAGTACCACGGGAACGGCATCGGCGGCTGGTAATGCGGATGGTACTCGGTCTTCCAGAGCTCGTACTCGACGTCCGCACCGGTTACGGGCTCGCCGAAGTAGTACCGCGCCTTGACGTCGATGGTGATCTCGTCGCCGACGCGGTAGCTCGGCTTGCCGGCCGCCACCTCGACGGTGTACTCCGGCTTCTTGTATTCCTCGACGCGGAACCGGTTGCCCTTGCACTCCCACTGGCGGTAGGTCCGCTTTCCGACCTGCACCTCGATCCGGTAGACGCCAAGCGGTGGTTCTTCCCCGAGTGTGACCTCACCCGAGACCGAGCCGAACTTGTTTGTCGTCAGCGATTGCTCGTAGATGGCATTGTTCTTGGCGTCGCGAATGCGAACCAGGACCTTTTCGTTGGCGGCGTTCTCGTATTGGCCCATCTCGTGCTTGCGGATGATCTGCTTGAAGTGCACGGTCTGCTCGGGACGATAGACCGGCCGATCGGTGAAGCCGTAGACGCGATGCGGGTATCGGTAGCCCCACCAGCCCCACTCGTAGAGGTCGCGGCACATCGCGTAGTGATCGCCCGAGCGGATCACGAACGCGAGCTGCCGGCTCATACGATCCCGCTTGGTCTCATACTCGACGCGATACAGCCCCGAGTCGTTCGTCTCGCCGTCGGCGTAGCGGTAGAACCACTCACGACCGCGACGTTCGCGGCGCTGGACGAGGACTTTCGTCTCGGCCTTCGGATGCCCGCTGAGGCTGTCGACCGCCCAGACCAGTCCGTGCCCCTTGGCCGTCTTGGAGACCACGCCAATCTGGGAGACGAGCACCAGCGCCACCGCGCGAACGCCCTTGCCCTCGCGCGATCGGGCCGTGCCGACCACGACGTAGGCCCCGGCATCGGTGACGGGCAGGTTCGTCGGCTTGAGGTTGTCGTTGCCGCTGTTGAAGTGCTGGTGCTTGCCCTGGTCTGGGATCTCGAACGTCCACGTGGCAACGGCCGGTTCGGAGGGAGTCCATTCATGAAACTCCTCCGGACGATGCAGCTTTCGGATCATCCCAAGCAGCTCGACCTTGTAGGCCTTCAGGTCGACCTGCTTGAGGTTTCGCGTGGTCCAGTGGATCTCGGCCTTCTTGCCGGGCAATTCAGGTCCTTGGACCCGCAGGCCGAGGCGCGGGGCCTTGATCGACTCGATGTGCTTCGCGGCCGACCGCGCCCACCGCGAGCCGCCGAATTGGCTGCGGGTCTTCTCGTACTCTTTCACCGCTTGGACGTAGTCGTGCAGACGGCTCTCGTAGGTCTGGGCGATGTGGTACGACGCCTCGGCCGCGCGATCCTGGCGCGGGAGGTCGCGGACGAGCCTTCGCCAAACCGTAATCGCCTTCTCGTAGCCTTCCGGTTGGCCGAGCCGGGTCCACTTCTGCCCTTGGCGGAACAGGGCCTCGGCCGTCGTCTTGTCGTCGACGCTCAGGCCGACGATGCGCTCGAGCACCGCGACCGCGATCTTCGTGTGGATCTCGCGCCGGACCCGCCAGTCCCGCTGTGGGTCTTTGCCCTCCGGGACCTCCACGTCGAAGATCTTGGGGAAGCTCTCGTGAAAGTCGTGTAGCTCGGCGATCTTGAAGAGCAGGTCGGCGGCCTTGCGCTTGTCTGCCTGGGCTTCGTAGAGGTCCGCCGCCTTGAGCCAGTGCTTGCTGGCCGTATCGGAGTCGCCTCGTTGCTGTGCGGCGTCGCCGAGGGTCTCGTGCGGGCCGGGCTGCTTGGCGACCTTCGGGTATTTGTCGAACAGGTCCAGCAGGAGCTTCTTGCCGTCGGGATAGCGTCGCAGCTTGAGCAGCGACTCGGCGCGGACCATCTGGACGTCGACGACGGCCGCGCCGGAGGGATTCGCCTTGACGTAGTCCTCGGCGAGCTTGAGCGCCTGTTTGTAGTTGTGCCGATCGAACTGTCGCTTGATCTCGGCGGGCGTCGCGGTGCCGTCGGCGGCGGAGGCCTGATAGATTCCGCCGATCAGCCCGGCGAGCACGAGGGCGGACGTTAGAAGGAAGAGGGCGTGTCTTGGCATGGGCGGTTCTCCCGGAGTTGTCGGCATTTGCGTCGGTTCCTCACCGCCTTAGACACCCGCGTGGACGAGAGGTTCCGCGTTTCTCCATCATCCAGCGATGGAGGCGTGAATCAAGGGGAGCCCCCGGCACCGCCGGCTTTGATCTCGGAGGGGATTCGCTACACTGTGGTCCAAGCGAATGCGGCGCCGGCTCTTCTTCGAACCTCAACGGCGAGCCGCTCGAACGCCCCATTGCCCAGGGACCCGAGCAACGCATGTGCCTTTGCTCCTTGCACCCGGTTTCCCGGGGACTATGCGGCACGCCGTTCACGTGGGGCATGATGACGTTGGATGTGGCGCTCGGATAACCTGCGTGCGAGCGGCTATTCTCCCCATAGGCGTCCACGCACCCCAAGACGAAGTCCATGAGCCTGATTTCCGTTATCG
>CAZKCX010000386.1:0-2500 GCA_964550865.1 uncultured Planctomycetales bacterium | reverse complement strand
ATCGGTATCGCCATCGCCCTTGCGATGGACGCCTTCACCGTCGCCCTCGCCGTAGGTCTCGTGGTTCGGCCGCTGACGGGACGACATGTCTTTCGGTTGGCGTGGCACTTCGGGCTGTTTCAGTTCCTCATGCCGATCATCGGCTGGGCGGCGGGACGCGGAGCGGAAGGCTACATCGGGGCCTACGATCACTGGGTGGCGGCCGGTCTGCTCGGCTTCGTCGGGGGTCGCATGATCCACGAGGCGTTCCGCGACGATACCGATCGGCTTCAGGGCGATCCGACGCGAGGGCTCACGCTCGTCGTGTTGTCCGTGGCGACGAGCATAGACGCCCTGGCGATCGGCGTGAGCCTGGCGGCCTTGGGGGTGGATATCTGGTATCCGGCCGTGGTGATCGGGCTGGTCACCGGGGGGTTCACGATGACGGGGCTGTTCGTCGGCGCACGACTGGGTAGACGGTTTCGTCGGGCAATGCTCTTTATCGGCGGACTTATTCTCTGGGGCGTGGCCGTCAACGTCCTCATCGAGCACCTGGCCTGAAGGGCTCGCGGTCCTCCCGGGGACGGCGGCGCCGGTTCCCGGGGGCGGGTGCGGACGGGCGTAGGGGCCATTTGCATGGGTCGGGTAGGTCGGCGGCAATAGGCGTGCGAGCACGGCGTTGTACCGAGTATTGGCTGCGACGGCGGGCAAAGGGTATGCTTCCGCCATGGAACGTCGCGTTCTGCTCGGCGGTCTTCCTGCGGAAGTGCCAGATGCTCGCAGGTCGTCGGTGAGCCATTCTTCGCCGTTTGGGGCCGGTCCCGGCCTGGGGGACGTCATGCGGAAATCCCTGTTGGCGGTTATGGTCTTCGCGGCGGGGGCTGTATCGGCCACCGTGCGCGTTGGCTGGGCGGCCGAGGCCGCCGTCGTTCGACCCTTCGAGGCCAGGGCGGGATTCGCGCCTCGGAATGCCATCGACACGCTCGTGCTCGCCGAATTGCGCAAGCGAGGGATCAAGCCCGCGAACCCCTGCTCGGATGAGGTCTTCATTCGTCGTGTCTATCTGGACGTTACCGGGACGCTGCCCGATCCGAAGGACGTCCGTGCGTTCCTGCAGAACCGCAAGTCCAACAAGCGTTCGGCCTTGATCGAGGAATTGCTCACGCGAGAGGAGTTCGCCGACTACTGGGCCTTGAAGTGGGCGGACCTGCTCCGGGTCAAGGCCGAGTTCCCGATCAACCTCTGGCCGAACGCGGTGCAGGCCTACCATCGTTGGATCCGCGATTCCCTGCGCGACAACAAGCCCTATGACCGATTCGCCCGGGAGCTGCTGACCTCCAGCGGGAGCAACTTCCGCGTCCCGCCGGTGAACTTCTACCGTGCGATCCAGGGCACCGAGCCGAGCACGATCGCCGAGGCCGTCGCCCTCACACTGATGGGCACGCGTCTGAAACACTGGCCCGAGAAGCAGCGCGAGAACCTCGCTGCGTTCTTCTCGCGGGTCGCGTACAAGAAGACGGCCGAGTGGAAGGAGGAGATCGTCTATCTCGATCCCGCGCCGGTGAAGCCGATGCAGGCGGTCCTTCCCGACGGCACGACGGTGCGGATCTCACCGAGCCAGGATCCGCGCGACGTCGTCGCCGACTGGCTCATTCACCCGGAGAACCCGTGGTTTGCGCGGAACATCGTGAATCGCATCTGGACCTGGCTCTTTGGTCGCGGCATCATCCACGAGCCGGACGACATCCGACCCGACAATCCACCCGTGCATCCGGGGGTGCTGGCCTACCTCGAGAAGGAGCTGATCAGGGCCGAGTACGATCTGAAGCACATCTACCGGCTGATCCTGAACTCCGGCACGTACCAGCAATCGTCGATTCCCCGAAGCGAGCACACCGATGCCGAGGCCCTATTCGCCCACTACATCGTCCGTCGGCTGGACGCCGAGGTGCTCATCGACGCGCTGCACGCGATCTTCGGCGGAGGGGAGAGCTACTCGAGCCTCATTCCGGAGCCGTACACGTACATCCCGACCTATCACCGGACGATCGCCCTGGCCGACGGCAGCATCACGAGCCAGTTCCTCGAGATGTTCGGCCGTCCCGCTCGCGACACGGGTTTGCAGTCGGAGCGCGACAACGTGGCCACGGACGCCCAACGCCTGCACCTGCTCAACTCGAGCCACATTCAGCGAATGATCGAACGCAGTTGGCGGTTGAAGAATCTCATGCGGATCGGCAGGCGGAACCGTCGGTTCGCCGCACAGGCATTGTACTACACGATCCTCTCCCGTCCCCCGACATCGAAGGAACTCACGGTGGCGGAGGAGTACTTCAAGACCAAGGGAATCGGCCCGCCTCAGGCGGCTGCCGACCTTGCATGGGCGCTGATCAATACGAAGGAGTTCCTGTACCGGCACTAGGCTCTGTCGCTCGTTAGCTGATGGGTGGGTGGCCCATGGCTTTGGCCGTGGGGGACG
The DNA here is from genome assembly GCA_964550865.1 of uncultured Planctomycetales bacterium. Lineage (GTDB taxonomy): Bacteria > Planctomycetota > Phycisphaerae > UBA1845 > JAFGLZ01 > JAFGLZ01. Next base: position 42 of record CAZKCX010000386.1, on the reverse strand, counting down.
CGAACTGGCTGCCAATTCGTGTTCCCCACCTCTGAAGAGGTG
>CAZKCX010000385.1:0-6857 GCA_964550865.1 uncultured Planctomycetales bacterium | reverse complement strand
GCCCCCATGCCTTCCTTGGTTCCCCAACCTGCCTGAGGGCTGAACGGTTACGTTTGACTGGCGGAACTCGTTCTGGCGGGACTTCCCGATTCTGAACGCCTATGTCGCACGATGCCAGTCGGTGTTGCAGGCGGGCAGGCCGGACAACGACGTGCTGCTCTATTGGCCCATCCACGACTACTGGATGCAGCCGGAGGGCACGAAGCTCCAGATGACCGTGCACGGCAAGGCGTGGATGGACAGCCAGCCCATCGGCAGGGCGGCGGCCGTGCTCATGAAGAACGGATACGCCTTTGACTTCATCTCCGACCGGCTGCTGCAGGGCCTTGCGCTTCGAGAGGGGAAGCTCCGCGCCATCGGGGGGAGCTATCGTGCGATCGTCGTGCCCGTTTGCAGGCACATCCCCGTCAAGACGCTGGGCAAGTTGGCGGATCTCGCTGAGCAGGGCGCCGTCGTGATCTTCGAGAAGGAGATCCCCGGCGATGTGCCCGGCTGGGGCCGCTTGGAGGAACGTCGAAAGCAGCTTGCCGGTGTGCGAGAACGTCTGCAGAAGCTCAATCCGCGCGTGGCGGGTGATCTTGTGGTCTCGCTCGCAAGTACCAGGGTTCCCCGAGAGCCGATGGCCGACGTGGGGCTGAAGTTCATTCGCCGTAGGGTCGGCGAAGACGTGTACTACTTCCTGGCGAACCAGACCGCCAAGGCCTACGACGGCTGGATGGCGTTGAGCAGGCCCTTTGCGGGCGCGGTGCTGTTCGACCCGATGACGGGCGCGTCGGGGCGGCTGGCGGTGCGACAGCGCGACGATGCGTCGGAGGTCTATCTCCAGATCTCACCGGGGGAGTCGCGGATCCTCCGCCTGAGCCCGAAGCCCGCCAGGGTCAAGCCGTGGACGTATCTGAGACCGAAGGGGGATTCGATCGCGGTGGAGGGGCCGTGGGAGGTCGAGTTCATCCAGGGCGAGCCGAAGCTGCCCGCGTCGTACAAGACCGAGAAGGCGGCGTCGTGGACCGAGGCACCGGACGAAGAGGCCAAGCGTTTCGCCGGCACGGCCTCCTACAAGACGACGATCGACCTTTCGGCGGACGTCCAGGCCGACGATTGGCTGCTCGAGCTTGGCGACGTCCGCGAGAGCGCGCGGGTGCGCGTGAACGGCCAGGAGGCGGGGGCGGTCATCGCGCTGCCCAAGCGGCTGCGAGTTGGACCACTTCTTCGTAAGGGCACGAACACGCTGGAGATCGAGGTGACGAATCTCTCGGCCAATCGCATCCGGGACGTCGATCGGCGCGGCGTGGACTGGAAGATCATGAAGGATATCAACATCGTCACGGTGCACTACCGGCCGATCACGCCCGCCAAGTGGCCCGTCGAGCCATCTGGCTTGCTGGGCCCGGTGGGGCTTGTGCCGATGGCGAGGCTTGACCCCATGCACCCGTAATGGTCGATCCCTGCGTTTGAGGGGGGGACCTGCCTTCCCAAGATCGAGATGTCGCGGAGGATTATCGGACGCTGGGAGTCTGCGCCCACAGCTCCTTGGCGGCGGCGGACGGATTCCTCTTCCACGTCCGGGAATGTGCTTACGCAAGGGGCCGAGAGGACCGATCTACCGGGGGCACGCAGGACACGCGGGCGGAGAGTCAGGGGCGCCGCGGGCTGCGGCACTGCCAGAATCAAGATCGTCAAACAGCGTGAGGATTCATCGGAGCCGGGGCGGAGATCCGACGCGGTTGAGTCGACCGGGCGGCCGAGACCTGACGCGTAAGGAGCCAGCAGCAGGCATGAGCGCAGATGCCAACCTATCTCGCCGCGCGTATGCGGGGCTGTTCCTGGTGACGGCCGCCACACTCATGTTCGAGATCCTCCTCACGCGGATCTTCAGCGTGACGATGTGGTATCACTTCGCGTTCATGGCCATTTCGGTGGCGATGTTGGGCATGACGGCCGGGGCGATCGTGGTCTATCTGCTGCCACACGTATTCACCGTGGAGCGGGCGCGACGGCACCTTGCGCTCAGCGCGCTCGGGATGGCAATCGCCTGCGTCATCGGGATCCTGATTCATTTGTGCGTTCCGATCATGACGACGCGGCACCTCCTGACGCTTCCGGGTCTCTTTTCTGTTGTCCTGACGTACGGCGGTCTCGTCGCTCCGTTTCTCTGCGGAGGCGTATGCGTATGTCTCGCTCTGACGAAGTTCCCGGGCCAGGTCGCGCGTCTGTACGCGGCGGATTTGATCGGAGCGGCCACGGGTTGCATCGCATTGGTCTATTTGCTGAGTCTGACGGACGGGCCGACGGCGGTCCTGGTCGTGGCCGCGTTGGCGACGGTTGGGGCGTTGCTGTTTGCGCTGGAAGCGCGATCGAGAACGCTCGTTCGGTCAGCAGGGATCGCGTGCGTCCTCTTGGTCTTGCTCGCTGCGGGGAATACGCTCCTGGTTCGTCGGCAGCAGGGAGTGCTTCGGCCGATGTGGGTCAAGGGCAAGCTCGAGTATCCCGCGAAGTACGAGACGTGGAATTCGTTTTCGCGCGTGGCGGTGCGCGGGAATCCGGACGAACGGATCAAGCCCTTCGGTTGGGGGATGAGTCCGGCCAGCCCGAATGACCATCGCGTGCGGCAGCTCTATCTGGACATCGACGCCAGCGCGAGCACGGTGCTGACCGCCTACGACGGCGACCCGAATACGCTCAAGCACCTGCGCTATGACGTGACGAATCTGGCGCATCACCTGCGAAGCGACGCGCGGACGCTCGTCATCGGTGCCGGCGGCGGTCGGGACATCCTCGCCGCGCTGGCCTTCGATCAGCGGTCTGTCGTGGCCGTGGAGTACAACGACGACATCATCAAGGCGGTCACAGGACGCTTCGGCGAGTTCACCGGCCATCTCGATCGCGACCGACGGGTCCGCTTCGTCCACGACGAGGCTCGCAGCTACGTCAGCCGGACGGATGAGACCTTCGACATCATCCAGGTCTCGCTGATCGACACCTGGGCGGCCACCGCGGCCGGTGCGTTCGTGCTGACGGAGAACGCACTCTACACGGTCGAGGCGTGGACGACGTTTCTCGAGCGATTGAGTCCCAACGGGATCTTGACGTTCAGCCGGTGGTACTTTCGCGATCGGCCGGGTGAGCTGTATCGGCTGACGAGCCTGGCGGCCGCCTCGCTCGATCGCATGGGCGTGGCCGATCCGACGCGGCACATGGCGATCGTACGGCGGCTCGGGCAGGGCGAGCGCGCCGATTGGCCGAACGGGATCGGAACACTGCTCGTAGGTCGGTCACCGCTTTCGCCGACGGACGTGGCGCAGCTCGAGCGCGTGGCCGAACGGATGGAGTTCAAGGTCGTGCTCAGCCCGGACTATGCCGAGGACGAGACGTTCGCGCGGCTGGCTTCGGGGAAGGATCTGGAGCGGTTTTGCGCCGCGTATCCGATGGACATCTCACCGCCGACGGACGACCGGCCGTTCTTCTTCCATATGCTCCGCCTGCGGGACATCCTCAACGGTGAGCTGCACGATCAGGGGATGATGAGCTTCAACGTTCGCGCGGTGGTGGTGCTGGGGGTCCTCCTCTTCGTGGTCATTGGCCTGACGATCGCAGGGATCCTTGCGCCGCTCGTGTTGGCCCGACGACCGGAGGCGGTCGGGCATGCTTGGCCGTTGATGGTCTATTTCGGGGCGATCGGCATGGGCTTCATGCTCGTCGAGATCAGCCAGATGCAGCGGCTGATTCTATTCCTGGGCCATCCCACATATGGGCTGTCCGTGGTGCTCTTCAGCTTGCTCCTGGCCAGCGGGATCGGGAGCGCGCTGACGGATCGGCTGTCGATGGAAGTAGGCCGTGCCTCCGCGGCCGTGTTCGCCTTGCTGTTGGGATGCCTGGCCCTCTTCGGCTGGGTGACCCCACATGTCGTTGACGCCTTGATCGGGACCTCGACGATCGTTCGCATTCTTGCGGCCGTCGGACTGCTCTTGCCGATCGGGCTGCTCATGGGCGCGCCGTTCCCGATTGGGATGCGTCTGGCGGGCGTCCGCGCGCCGGAGCTGACGCCGTGGCTATGGGGCATCAACGGGGCGACGTCGGTCTGCGCGAGCGTGGTGGCCGTCGTGATTGCGCTGAGCGCGGGGATCTCCACGTCGTTCTGGTGCGGCGTCGCGTGCTACGGCATCGCGTGCGTGGCTTCGTTGGCGTGGGGGCTGGCGCGGCGAACGGTCCAGCACGAGGCACGCGCTCGGCGCCAACGTTTCGGAGAACGCCCGGAGGCGGTGCCGGCGGTCGCGCGTGTCCACGGCGGCTACTCGAGCTGACACCACCGAGACCTCAGATCTGTCCCCATCCTTCGTATGCCCAGCGTAATTCTTGCCAAGAGATCCCTGAAAAGGTATCATTCCCAATAGTGGCAACCGTTTGGGCTCGATGACAGCTGGGTCCAACGCCGGTTTGCCGCCTGCATGCCTCATGTTTACGCACGGGGGAATGGAGGGAGTGAATCATGCCTCGAGTCCTCGTCTTCGCGTATGTGTTCCTGTTGTGTTGCGCCGTGCAAGCGGAACCGATTACGTACACGTTTGACGTGACCGGCGGAACGATCGGCCTGGGCTTCCGTCCGTCCAGTTCCGTCACGCCCAATCCGGTGCTGTCCGACGCGGCCGGTACCTTCTCGCTCAGCATCGATCAAGGTGGCGACGGCGTGGAGGAGGGGGACGGCGTTGCGCTGGGCCTGTCCTACGTCCACAGCACGAAGATCCTGGAATGGGAACTGCCCGGATTGATCACGGCCACCCTGCCGGCGGGCAACCTTCGACTGTTGGACTTCGACCAGAGCGATGCCGCCACGATCGCGTCCGATGGGAGCGCGACCGCGAATGGGCTGGCTCTGGCGGAGATCGAAGGCTTCACGACGAGTCTGCCTGTCGGGACACCCTTCACCACGGTCGTCTGGAGCGATCCCGGTCAGATGAACCTTCTCTTCTCGATTCCCGCAAGCGTTAGCGAGACGCTAACGGTGGCCTTGCAAGGCACATTCCCGTTCATCACGATGTCAGGGGGGTACGACGACATCCACATGACGATCACGTGGGACCTCATCCTCGACATTGTGGGGACGGCCCACGTAGTGCCGGATCCGTCCTTGACGGGGATACTGACCCTCGGGCTCGTGGGGGCCGGGGGGTGGCTCCGTTCGCGACGCCGCAGCTAGCTGTTCGCAACAATGTCTGAACAGTCGAGCAGCTTTGCCTTCTGTGGCCCAGCCGCCCCCGGTTGGGACCCTTCCACGGTTCACGGTCGGGGGCGGCCGTGCCACACTGTTCGATCGTTGCCGCAAGCAGCTTAGGTGATTCGCGTTCGATCTTCGGGCCGGTGTCGCATCGCACGTTGCGCGGTACTGCCGACAATTCTCGTCAGAGCTTGTCTCCCACTGTGACCTAGCGTATGAAGGGGCACGGCGCGCGGTCATGGTACGCGCGGACCGGCGGAAGCGTACGGTGAGGGCGAGGGTCCCCTGCGGTATCGGCGAATGCCTTGAGCGGTCAGGAGAGAGGTGGAGTCGAATGATGAGACGATGTCTGGTGTTGTTGAGTGTGATGGTCTTCCTGCCCGATGCGCGGCCCGTGGCCGAGGGCGGGGCAGCGTCGAAGACGGCCAAGCCGACGACGAGTTACGGGCGGCCGGTGCTCGACGAGGCGAAGCTGCTGGCCCGCGATACGCCCCCGCCCGTGCCGAGGGGGTTCAAGTCGCTGGATCGCGTGAAGCTGGCCGTCGCCACCGGCTGGCTCGAGATGATCGACATGAAGAAGGGGGTTTCAATCCCCGAGGGTGTCGAGATCATCCAGGACGTCGAGTACGGCCGGGTCGGTGAGCGACCGTTGCTGTTGGACCTGTACCTGCCGAAGGGCCTGACCAAGCCGGTGCCGGGGCTGATCTTCATCCACGGCGGAGGATGGCGCAAGGGCAAGAAGGATGACTATCGGTACTATTGCGTGCGCTACGCCAAGCGAGGGTACGTCGTCGCGTCGATCTCGTATCGGCTGGTGAACGAGGCGACCTTTCCAGCGTGCGTGCAGGACGCCAAGTGTTCCGTGCGATGGATGCGGGTCCACGCCAAGAAGTATCACGTCGATCCGAAGCGGATCGCCGTCATCGGCGGATCGGCAGGGGGGCATCTCGCGATGATGGTGGGGTACTCGGCGGGGGTCCGGGAGCTGGAGGGCGACGGCGGCCATGCGGATCAGAGCAGCGCCGTGCAAGCCGTCGTGAATCTGTACGGCCCGGTCGATCTGACCACGCCGTACGCACGGAAGCATCCAACGGTGACGGGCTTCTTCGGCGGCAAGGCGTACGAGGAGGCGGCCGAGCTCTACAAGCTGGCCTCACCGATCACGCACCTGGACAAGGGGGATCCGCCGACACTGATCCTTCACGGGACGATCGACGAGCTCGTGCCCATCGAGCAGGCGGACATGCTCGCCAAACGACTCAAGGAGCTGGGCATCCCGTACACGTACGACCGGCTGAAGGGCTACCCGCACACGATGGACCTTGCCAAGGCCGTCAACATCCGCTGCCAGTGGTTCATGAATCGATTCCTGAAGAAGCATCTGGGGAAGAAGTAAGGGGCGCAGGGAAGATGGGAAGGGGAAGGGACGAAATGCCGAGCGTCGGGGAAGCAGCTCCCGACGAAGTACGACTGATCTCGGCGGAGGGCGACCGGACGGTGATCCTATTCTGGAAGCAGAAGACCCTACTCGGTTGGCCGCGTCTTGTACTGGTGAGAACGAAGCAGCCCGATTTCCCGGCATTCTTTGATAGTAACACTTCAGCCGCCTGCAATGGACGGTCGTGAAAAAGCAGGAAAAAATGCG
>CAZKCX010000384.1:0-6864 GCA_964550865.1 uncultured Planctomycetales bacterium | reverse complement strand
CTGCATGGCCTCGAAGCCGAGCAGAATCGGCGGCGGGCGGCGCACCGGGCTGACCGTCGTCCTCGCCCCAGTGAACGCCGCGGATGTGACCCATCGAGGGTTCCTGCGTGAACGTCATGAGTTGCCACGTGCCGTCGGGGACGTGGAGGGTCTCGCCGGGCGCGCGGGCGACGTGCGTTTCGGAGAGGGCAAGGGGTGCCTTCTCGCCCGGCTTGCGCACCAGCACGGAGGCGACGAACCGGGCGCGCCGGGGCTTCGGGGCCTGCACCGTCGACGGGCCGGAGACGTCCTTGGTCCTGCAAACCAAGCATTGCGCGGCGAAGGCAGGGTTCGATTGGACGACCTCGCCGTGGGCCGAGCCGGAGGGGTACATCCCTTCGTCGTAGAGGCAGACGTGCATGTCGGTGCGGGCGGCCTCCTCGACGCAGAAGCGGACGCGTGCGAGCCATTCGGTTCCCATGTAGGGGATGGTTCGCGGCAGGCCCATGCGTGCGTGGATGACGACGCCGTAGACGCCCTTCTCTCGGAAGGCGGCGAGCTGCCGCCGGGTCTCGGCGTCGGTGATCTCGTCGTTCCAGAACCAGAAGGGCGTCTGGGCGAACTCGGTGGCGGGGTGGGTGAGCTTGTCTCGCCAGTCGTCGGCCTTCACGGGGGCACCTCCAAGCGCAAGGAACGTCAGCACGATCGCGAGGGCAAGGTGGGGGGAATGTCTCATGCTTGGATTCTCCGTTTGCGGCTGGTCGGCGCCCGGGCATTCTACAGGGATCGGGGCACAGGGACGATGGGGTTGGACGCGCACGCAAGACGCCCAACGGCGAGCGGCAGGATGTACCTTCCCCGGCGTCGCCGCGGAAACGTGGTTGCAGATGGGCTTCTCGTCGTAGTACGCTCACGTCGGTGCTTCATGGCAACGGTCTCGTCTTGTCTCCCGATCGCTGTATTGATCCTCTCCGGCGCCTCCGCGTCGGGGCAGGAGGGGCGACTCGTCCCGAACGGCGAGTTCGCGGACGGGCTCGAAGGGTGGGTCTTCCGACCGGGCGACCGCTCGCAGGTCTCGCTGGTCAACGACGGGGGCGACGGCGGTCCCGCGCTTCATCTCCATCCGGACGACAAGCTGCTCGGCGTCGAGACGAAGCGGTTGGCGATCGGCCGCGAGCTTCGTCCGGGACAGGCCTATCGCGCGCGGGCTCGACTCAAGAGCGACGGGCTGACGAAGGGCGTGTTCGCCTTCTCGATGTACTGCTTCAACGCGAAAGGACGATCGCTCAAGCAGATCGCCTTCTACCGCCTGACGACGAAGTCGCGTCGCCATGGGTGGCGCGAGGTGGCGGGCACGTTCGGCCCCGGCACGCGGAATCCCTTGCCGGCGGACACGCGGAGCATCTGTCTGCGGTTCTCGTTCTATCACCGCGGCAAGCAGTGCGCGGGCAACGTATTCGTGGACGACGTAAGGCTGCAAGCCTACGAGCCGCCCGCGCACGAACGGTGGCCGGCGGAGATCGTCGCCGCCGTCGGGGATCTCGGCGTCCGCTTCGAGCGCCGCTCGTTCTGGACGCTCTATCGCATCGACTATCGGGGCACGCGCCTGTGTCTGGACCGCTATGGCAGCCACTACGGGTCGGTCGCGAGCTTCCCCGGCGTCGGCTTCATCGGCACCGGCCACACGGAGAACGAGGACGAGCGAATCCTCGACGTGAAGCTCTTCGTCGACGGAAAGCAGGTCGAGGTGCCGGAACGGTCCGTGCGGTGTCGTGAGATCCGCCTGTGGAAGAGGTCCCGCATCCGAAGCTTCATCCTGGAGACCGACATCCGCGTGGGCGGGGATCGCATCGTCGAGGACGTGCGTCTGCGGGCCGAGAAGCCCACGCCCGTAACGCGGATCTACCACTTCATGCACCCGTGGACGCCGACGGTGACCGAGTACGCCGCGGAGCTGCTGGATGGCACGCGCGTGCAGGGGAAGTTCGACGGCGATCGCAAACAGGAGATCGACCGGCCGACGCGGTGGTCGGCCATCTACGATGGGCCTTCCGGCAAGGGGGCCGTGACCGTGGTCCTGGCTGCCCCGTCGGATGACGACTGGCGGACGCGGTACTGGGACGTCCCCGGTCGGTATCGTAAGCACTACTTCACGACGTTCCTCGGTAAGACCGTCCCGGCGGACCGAGAGTTCCACTACCACGTCGTCACCGTGCCGTTTGAGACCGCCCCCGATCGCTGGCAACAAGAGGCCAAGCGTCTGGCGGAGGCATGCGAGCCCATCGACAAGGCGCGAGGAGCAGGGCAAGAGGGGGACACCGACTGAGGCTCCCGGGGCAGGGGTGAGTATCCCCCGGCGTCTGGTCTCACTTCTCAATCAGATAATGCATCGTACGGGCGTGCGGGCCGATCTCGAAGCGAAGTCTGTCCGTCTGCTCCATGGGAACCTCGACGGTCGTTCGGCCGCGCGGGTCGAGCCCGCGGATGCGGAGGTCACGTCGGTCCGTGCGGATGACGACGGTCGCGCGAACCGGCTCGATCAGGATCGGACCGTGGCCCTCGGCGATGCGGCGGGTGTGAAACAGGTCGTACACCATGCCGGTGTTCTCCGCGCGAGACACGGCCGTGAGCAGTAGCCGATCGCTCCGCGCGATCGGCTCGTCGGTAAGCGAGCTGAGCGCCACCGACGCGAAGTCCGTCGAGACCCGCAGCTCCAGATCGCTCAGCCTCACCGGCTCGCCGAGCTTGCCGAGGAACCCCCAGGCCGCCTGCGTCCGTGGCGTGTCGACCCACGCGACACCCTTGAACCAGTCGCGATGGTACCGACCGGTGTCACTCGTGACGGCCTTCGTCTTCGGACCGAGGATCGACGGCTTGCAGGGCACGCCCTTCCATCCGTCCGGCACGTCGCCGCCGAGGGCCGACGCCACGACGCTCCGCTCGGCGGACACATCGAAGGCCGAGCACCGCCCGGGGTTGGCGGGCTTCTTGGCGTAGATCTTCTCCTCGGGGATCTCGACCGCAAGCCGCCCGTCGGCCACCCGCGCGTCCGGGCGTCGCACCAGCAGGGCGGCGTGGTAGAACAACCCGAAGAGGCATGGATCGTTCAACGTGTCGAACGGCCCGGAGAGGCAGTCAACACCCGGGTTCGACGCGTGGTCATACGTGTAGATCAACGCCCCGCCCCAGCCCTGTAGCGCGGTGACGGCCGCAACGGCCAGCGGCATCTCGGCGCGGAACTCGTTCGGCCACGGCTGGCCCCACTCGCTGACGAAGAAGGGCTTGCCCGGCATCCGCTGAAACGCCAGACGGCTGAAGATCGTTCGGCGGCTCCGGACCATCATCCGGTTGCGGATCCGCGTGTAGTTGTCCCAGCAGTGGTCCCAATAGGCGTGGCTGTCGGTGAAGTCCACCGGGCCGAACGAGGCGAGTAGCCCGGCGTTTCGCGTCCAGTTCGAGCCGGTGATGGGCGCGCGAACGCCGATCGCGCGGAGGTAGTCCGTCATGTGCCGGTTGTAGTCGCGCTGCACCTCCACGCGGAATCGCATGCTCGCCGGCGTGTCGTGGCGGAGATCGAGCTTGCCCTCGGGCAGCTCGACGTCGTGCGCGGCCGCCCACCGCCGGAAGCGCCGCTCGAAATCGGATCGGTACGGCTCGACCTCGATCTCGTGCGTGAAGAGGTCGTTCTCGTTGACGAGGGCGATCATCGCGACGGCCGGGTCGTCCTTGTAGGCGAGCCCCGTGTACGGGTTGCGGTGCGAGAGGAACTGCCGGGCGAACTCCTTCTGCAGCGCGATCAGGTGCGCGTCGAAGTTGGTGTACGGCTTGCCGCCGAGGTCGAGCTTCGCGGCCGACGCCACGCCGTCGGAGGCGTCGAAGGTCCGCGTGCTGAGCAGATCGAAGTAGACGTAGATGCCGTTGGCCTTGAGCTGGGCGATGAGGTAGTCGAGCCGGTCCACCATCGCGGGGTCCAGCCGCCGCGTGCCGTTGTGGGCGCGCCCCTCTCGGAAGAGGTTGTTGGCCGCGTAGGCCGCGTCGGCCTGGTGAACGCGGACCATGTTCACGCCGTAGCGGGCCAATCGCCGCGCGGTGACCTCGGCGTCGGGGTGGGGCGGGAGGTTCTGCTCGGCCGTGAAGCACGTGCCCCAGAAGCGTGCGGGCGCACCGTCGGCGAAGACGAATCGATCGCCCTCGGCGCGGAGGAAGCCGTGTCGACCCGCCGGCGCGTCGTTGAGGAAGGAAAGGTCCACGGCCGCCGTGTCCCACGGCAGCGTGAAGGGCGCCCAGTCGGATGTGTCCGTCCGGTGCGCCGCGGCCGCATCGTGCAAGACGATCTGGTGCGAGCGATGGGGGGTGAGGGTCAGGTGCACCGCATGCGACGTGCCGGCCTCGATCGTCGTACCCTTCTGCGCGCGGCAGAACAGCAGCTTCAGGCTGATGAGCTGGCTGTCGTCGGCGCGGCGGTCCTCGACGAAGACCTGCATCGGCGGATCGATCTCGAGCGTGAGGCCGTGGACGTGACCCGGCGCGACGACCAGACGCCGAGCGGTATAGATCCCGACGTTGGGATCCTCCGGCGGCTCGAGCGGGATCGTGAGTGTGCGTTGCGACGTCGGCGCGGCTTGCGTGGCCGGCAGGGTGCGCGCGGCCGGCGCGGACGCGGCTTCTGTGGTGGTGGGAGCGGGTTCGCTGAGGACGATTGGCTCGCCGAGGAACTCGTCGGCCCGCAGCGCGAGCGTGATCTGATACGCGTTGATCCGCGTCTTCCGCGGAACGCGGACGGCATAACCGAGCGATAGGCCGCCCTCCCTGCGCTCGGTCACCTGCCGAAGATGGAGCGCGGTCCCGCCCAAACCGCGGACGGGGATCATGCCGACGATCTCGCGTCGGTCGCCGTCCAGGACGTCGTGGCCGACGAGGTCGTCCTGGTTGCTATAGGCCCAGTGGATGCCCTGTGCTTCGAACTCGAGGGACGCGTAGTCGCGCTGTCGGTCTCGAAGCCACGCGCGACCGCCGGCGTCCAGAAGCAGGCTCGGGCGGGTCCGATCGAAGTCCCGTCGCCGGCCCGACGCGAGGCGCCGGGCCTTCGCCGCCGAAACGATGCGAAGCGAGATTCGTCGACGTGTCGAGGCCCCGGCGGGGACCTTCGCCTCGCCGACCATGCGGATGTCGACGCCGTAGCTCCGGCCGCCCCACTGGCGGTGGTCGGCGAAGCGGAGCATCGTGGGCTCTTGCGTCTGGACCAGGAGGACGCGTTCCCCGTCGAGCTCGACGGCGAACGCCCAGCCGTACTGCTCTGATCGAAGGGTGCTCGCCTCGCGCGGCAGGGCAATCGTCGCCTCGGACGGAAAGAACGTGATGCCTCGGCCGGCGAAGACGCGGGCGGGGAAGACCAGCGAGATCACAAGCTGCTTGATGTCGTTTCGGCGGTCGAAGCCGGCCCGGTAATCGATTGTGGTCAACACCGGCCCGCGCCGGACGGCCTGCTCGAACGCCAACTCCCCCTCGTTGCCTTCGGGCATGGCAAAGCGCCCGATGATGCGGCCGTCCTCGTCGCGCTCCACGTCGATGGCTTGCCGCTGCGTGGCGTGCTGCCACTGCGGGCCGCTGCACATCAGCCCTCCGGTCATGACCGTCTTGCCGTCGAGCTCGGCCCGCAGCCAACCGGTCTTCTCACATTCAACGCGCAGTTCGGATGCGAATCCCGACGCCGCGATCACCAAAACGAGCCAGGAGCCGGAAGCCATAGGGAAGACCTCGAAGTCGATGATATCGCGAACGAGTGGAATCGTACGGGACACACAGCGTGGCCGCGAGGATAGCGACGACACGGAGGTTCGACAATGCAGCGCTACGCTTGCCCGTTCGCCTCTATTCGCTAGGCTTGTGGGTAGCCATGCCGAACGATCCGTCCTTTTGGGAGAATTCGGAAACCGTCGAATGGTTCGCCGCCTTGAAGCCCGACGACAAGGTCGGCGAGCTGCTTGCGCGTCGCCACGCGGACGGCCGCTGCCGCGTTCTCGACGTCGGCTGCGCGGGCGGGCGGAACACGGAGATGATCGCGCGGCATGCGGCCGAGACGGTCGCGCTGGACCTCTCCGACGCGATGACGCGGCACACGCGTGAACGTCTCGCCTCCGTTCCCGCCGACGAGCGCGGGCGCTTCCTCGTCGTTCGGGGCGGACTCACACCGCTCCCCTTTGCGAGTGAGACTTTCGACCTTGTGGTGGCCATTGGCGTCTATGTGCAGGCCAACAGCGATGCGGAGTTTCGCCGGGCCCTGGCCGAGACGCATCGCATCCTTCGGGCCGGAGGGCGGGTCTTCGTCACGCAGTGGTCCTTGCAGACGGTGCCGGCGGGCGCGCGGTGCGTCGGCAACCAACGCTTCATCTACGCGTCCGAGCCCGGCGAGACGCGGTGCCGACTGAGCGAGCCGGAGCTGATCGATGCGATGGCGGAGGCCGGCTTTGCATTGGAAGGCGCGATCGGCAGGCGGCGCGCGATCCGTGACGGCGAGCCCCGCGAGTCTCTGGTGGGCGTGTTCGTGAAGACGCCGATGCCGTCGTAGCTCCTGTAAGACGAATCGCCGCTTGTCCGTGCGATGCATCGGGACGTGTGGGGAAGACTACAGACTCCAGGCCACAGGCGCACGTCCTCCTCGTAGCATGGGCATCTTGCCCATGAACTCACAGGCGATCCGGCTTCGCTACGCTTCGCCGCGACAAGCACGCCCGTGCTACGGAAACCCCCGCTTGTCAGGCAGGAGCGTTGTGAAACCGGGTCCCTCACCCCGGTCGAGCCCTTTCCCACGCGAACAACGACCGGCCTGGGGACCCGGCTTCGCCAAGGCTACGCCGCGGGAGCCAGGCCGGCTCTGAAACATCG
>CAZKCX010000383.1:0-6870 GCA_964550865.1 uncultured Planctomycetales bacterium | reverse complement strand
CCACGGTTCACGGCCGGGCTTGTCACGGCGAAGCGTAGCGAAGCCTGGAGGCGGCGGTGCCACACTGTTCGATCTTTGCTGCAAGCAGCTTAGGGAATAGGCGGATGACCCAACTCACCGGAAGCCCCGCGTTGCCGTCGGAGATCCGTCGCACGCTGCGTGCGATGCTGTGGCGCGCGAAGGTGCTTGCGATCGTCCGGGGGCTGGCGGTGCTCGTCGCGGCGATGCTGGGAGCGATCTTGTTGGCGGTCGCCGCGGATCGGTTCCTGATGGGCTACATCGAGCGCTACGTGATCCTCTACGAGTGGCCGATCCGCCTGGGCGTGACGCTGACGATCCTCGTCGGCGTTGTGGCGACGACGGTCGTAACGGTCGTCGTACCGCTCTTGCGCAATTACAGCGATGCGAGCGTCGCCCGCGCGATCGAGGCCGCACACCCCGAGTTGGAGGAACGGCTCAGTTCGACGGTGGAGCTGTTGTCCTCCGAAGACCCCTTCATAGTGCGGGGCTCGGATACGCTCATTCACATGCTGACGGAGCAGGCACGGAGTCGGGCGAGCGGTCTGCGCCTGCGGGGTATCCTTCGATGGGAACGAGCCGCCCGCTATTGGTCCGTCACGCTCCTGGTTGCGCTGCTGGTGGGCGGCATTGCGTATCGCCGGCCGGATCAGTTGCTGCTGTCCTTGAAGCGGCTCGTGATCGCCAACCTTCAGCGCGTGGGGCAGGCGGATCTCGTTGTGGAGGGGCAGGCGGATCGCATCGTCCCGGAAGGCGAGCCCGTACGGATTGAAGCGCGGGCACAAGGGCGGGTGCCCGATCGGGTCTGGCTCCTCGTTCGCTCGGAGGACGACCGTCTTCGGACGTTGACGATGGCGGCGGGACAAGCCGGGGATGGCTCGTTCGCGTGCACGATCCCCCGGGCATACGGGACGTGGCGTTACCAGGTGCGATCGCGCGACAGCCATACCGCATGGCATGAGGTCCGTGCCGTTCCCCGCCCCAGGGTCGTCGGGATCGAGGCACGCGTTTCTCCACCGGACTACGTTGGCGGCAGACAACGGACGATCGACCCGCTCGCCGATTCGATCAAGGTGCTTCGGCACAGCCGGGTCATGATCACCGTGCAGGCCAACAAGCCGTTGTCCGATTGTGTGCTGGAATGGGACGACGGGACGGCCTCTCCGCTACGCATTGCGGAGGACGGCGAGCTCCACTACGCGGGGGAATGGGTCGCGCTCACCGACCGATCCTTTCGGGTGCTGTTGGTGGACCGATACCGTCTCGACAACATCGCGCCGCGGCGCTATCGGATTCGCGTCGTGCACGATCGACCGCCTTCCGTCTCGATTCGGCAACCGGGGCGTCGAGTGACGCTGCAGGCAAAGGATAGGCTCCCCGTGCAGTTTCGCGCCCGCGACGATCACGCCGTCGCCAAAGCCGAGCTGCTGCTGCGTATCGGCGATGCGGACCCGCTCGTCCGGGAGATTCCGCTGCCGGAGCGCGGCCGCAAGCGCTTCGAGAAGACCGTCACGATCGACCTGGGCAAGCACGATCTGACACACACCCGGCTGGTCGGCTATCGCATCCGCGTCTTCGATACGCTCCCGCCGTCGCTGGACAATGGCCCGCAGATTGCGGTGACGCCCGAGTACGAGATCGCCATCGACCAGGGCGCGCAGACGTTCAAGATGCAGATGCTCAAGAACGTGCGCAAACGATTCAAGGCCGCGCTGGAGGAGATTCAGAAGCGTCTGGAGGCGGCGAAGAAACAGGCGACGTCGCTGCAAGAAGCCTCGAAGAAGGCCGTGCTGCTCGGCGAGGAGGCGAAGGCGGCCCTGGATAAGACGAGCGAAGAGCTTCGGGAGACTGCGGGCCTGGCGTACGAGACGGCGGAGCTGACCGCCTATACGGACTATCGCAAGCTGGGCGAGATCCTCGCGGAGGAGGTTACGCGTCAACACATCGAGCCGGCCCAGCGATCCCTCGCGGAGGCGCTGCTCACCGGCGACGAATCGACCAAACGCACCGAGCTGATCGGGCGCGCGGGGTTTGAGATCGACCGTGCGTTGGTACGGCTGGCCAAGCTCATGGAGCAGTTCGACGATGCCGCGGCATACCAGGAGACGGCTCAGGCCCTCGCCGACGCGGCCGAGAGGCAGGCCGACCTCGCCGATCGTATCGCCAAGCTGTCGGGGCCGATGGAAGCCCTGGACGGGCCGGAGGGTATGCCAAGCTCGTTTCCCTCTCTGTCGGCGGATGCTCAGGAACAGGCGATTCAAGAGGCTCGCCGGCCCAGCACCAGGGCGGCGGCTACACTCCCGACGGAGGCCGATTCTGCCGGGTCCGTCCGAGATGCCCTGACGTCCCTCACGAAGGAGCAGCAGGAGCTTCTGGAGGCAACGCAGGAGCTGGTCTCCCTTCATCCGGAGCTGACCCAACCCGTGCTGGAGGCCCAACAGGAGCGAAGCAAGTCGCTATTGGAGCAGCTAGCAGCGCTTCGGAAGCGCCAGGAGGAGCTGATCGCCCTCGCCAAAGAACAGCACACGCGCGACGCGTTGAGTGCCCAACGGACACAACTCGCCAAACGGCAACGGTCGCTCGCCGAAGAGGTCCGGCAATGGAACCAGAAGAACGCCGATGCGCTGAAGGCGCTCGGCTTGGACCCGCCCTTGCCGGAGGAGATGATCGCGGCCGCCGACAAGATCGTTGCCGAGCGGATCGGCGAGGCCCACGATCAACAGAAGGCGGTATCGGACTCATTGCGGCACCTCGCGCAAGAGGCGACGGCCGCGAGTCGAAAGCTAAGCAAAGATGTGCCGGATCCCAAGCCCGTCCAATCCAAGGCCCAGGAGGCGTCGGGCATCGCCAAGCGCATCGGCGTACTGTCGACGGAGCAGAAGCGCCTCGCTCGGCAGACCGCACAGGCCGAGGAAAGAAAGCGATCGCATCAAGATTCAACCGCACGGGCAGAGCGTGCCCTCGCCCGCGAGATCGCAGAGCTCGCAGAAGATCAGGCGAAGTTGAACGAGCGAGCGAAAGAGACGCTTGACCGGGCGGCGAGCTCGAAGGCCGCGGGCGAACGGGCTGTGAGATCCGATGTTCTCAAGCAGATGCACCATGCGAGCGAGCGTTTGCAGAAGGGGCGTGTGGATGGTGCCGTGGGCCTGCAGGACGAGGCGGCGCGAGGCCTCGAGTTGGCCGGGACGGTGGCGGAAGACGCCGTGCAGGCGGCCAAGAAGGCACAACAAGCCCACGCCGCATGTCTGAAGAAATGGCAGACAGATGAAGCCAAACGGCAAGCGTCGCTGAAGGCCTACGCGGCCGAGACCGAGCGCCGTGCGAAGGCCGTCGAGGCATGGCGCGCCGCCGAGGCAAGACGCAAAGCGGCGCTGGCGAAGTGGATGGCCGATCATTCCCCCAAGACGAAGGATGAGACCAAGAAGGCAAACACGAGCCAGCCGTCCTCGCGGACGGCGACGACGCGCCCCACCACAAGCCGGCCGAGCGGACCCGCCGTCGCGAAGGCGACAAGCAAGCCCACCGCGCCCCCGAAAGCCCTCCGCACCGCGACTCCTCGGCCGAAGTTCTCGCCGTTGGCCAAGCCGTCGGAGAAGCCTGCGCCCCGACCGGAGTCCAAAGAGGCGCTGTGGAACGAGCAGGACCTCAAGCGGGTCGAGGGGATCGCGAAGGCGGCCGACACGCTGGCTAAGGAGCAGGCGCGGCTTGCCCGGCGGGCTCGTGCGGTGGCGAAGAGGCGCGAGCAGCTCGAGACGGCCGAGTCGGACCGGCAAGCGCAGACGGCCAAGGATGCCGCATCCCTGCGAAAGGCCCAACACGACCTGCATCGCGACACCGCGCAACTCATGGCGCAGGCGAGCCGAGTGGATCCGTCGATCCAGAAGAGAATCGGAGAACACCCTCCTCATGTCCCGATGCAGCAGGCATCCGCCTCTCTCCGTAGGGAGGCGTTTGCCCAGGCGAAGAAGCCCCAGCAGACGGCCGTCGAGCAGCTGGACGCCCTGCAACGAGCCCTGGAGGCCGAGGAGAAGAGGGCCACGGCACAGGCCGCAACGGTCCGTGAGGAAGCGAAACAAGTCCTGAGCAAAGCCCAGCGTGCCGAGACGTTGGGCAAACAGGCACAGTCGCTCGTCTCGCAGCAAGAGGCCATCGAGAAGGATTCGCGACGGCTTGCCAGGCGTGTGAAGCCATTGGGCCCGCCGCTAACGGACGAGATCGTAGGCGATGTGTTGAAGCAGCAACGGGAGTTGGCCGCCGAAGCGGCCAAGCTGTCGGACGAATTGGCCAAGCCGCAGCTTGCCCGTGGCCTGGAGATGCCTGCGCAACCGGACCCGCGCGCACAGATGGCCGCCATTGCAGCGAGCGAGGCCGCCAAGGAGTTGGACCAACTGTTTCGAGCTCGGCAGAAGGACCCGTCGGGAGGGACAGCGGCCGCGCGGCGCGGCAAGACGGCCCAGGCCAAGACCGCGCGGCAGCTCGGCCGCCTGGTGGAGAAGCTGCAGGAGCCTCCGCTCGAGGATCCGGCCCGCTGGGAACAGCAGGCCGTCGAGAGCTACCTCCGCGTCCAACAGGCCGAACGCGCGGCGGTGCTTATGGAGCGGCAGGAACGGCTCGCGCGGGAGCTCGACAGCGCGCTGGCGGGTCGTCCGATGGAGGCCGTCGCGGTCGAGGAGAAGGTCTTGCGCCGACGGGTGGACGAATTCGCCCAGATGGTCGACTTCTTGAGCGATCAGATCGAGCTCATGGAGTCGAATGTGCCTGACCTCAAACCCAAGGTCCTGGCGACGGCACAGCAGGCGAGGGATCTGCTCTCCAAGACGGCCGGAGAGGCGATGGACACCGCCGCCCGACGCTTGACCGAAGACAAGGCGGGCCAGGCTCTGCCCGCGATGGAGCAGGCCGAGCAGGCCGTTTCGAAGGCGAGCAGGCTCCTGGGCACACTCCAGGCTCAGGTGGCGCGTGCGGCCAAGAAGGCACCGCGGGCGGTCGGTCCGAGCCAGGAGGAACTGTCGCAGCAGCTCACGGATTCCATGATGGATCAGTACGACGCCCTGCAACGCATGCTCCAGGCCCAGCAGGCATCGGACGACGGAACCATCACCGATCCCGCCGAGGCGGCGCACCGTGCAATGATGGAGAAGCTATCCGTCCAGGCCGCCCGCGCGGCGGCCGGGGCGAACGCCGCGCGGATGCAAGCCAGCGCGCGGGAGTTTCTCGAGGCCGCATGGCAGGCCGCGGGCGAAGAGAGCTTCGACCCCGACCAGGCGCTTCTCGTGCCCGGCGTGCCGACGGGGCAAGGGAACTGGCGGATCATCGTGCCGGACTCGACCATACTCGACTTGGAGATGATGGGGCTGACGCAGAGCGACTGGGCGGTCCTGCCGGGCACGCTTCGTGAGGAAGTCATCCAAGCCGCGCAGGACAAGGCCCCGGCGGCCTATCGCGAGGTGATTCGACGGTACTTCAAGGTCGTCAGCCAACAAGCGGGTGGCGGACTCGATCGGCCTCTGCTTGACGACACGATCCAGGTCGATGAGGCCGGGGCGAAGGGCATTCCCCCGTCTGCGCCGAAGCGAAAGAAGTAGGCCCGCGTCGGCGCCGAAGAGTCCCTCAAGAGCAAGGCCCCTTCGCCCCGCGAGAAACGAGGCAACATCGCTTGCGTCACGGGCTGAGCTGCCCGCAAGTATGGCTGGACAGTTGGCGAAACGTGGGTGGCCCATCCCTTCGCTTGTGCCGTCTTCGACCCCGAGGCTCAGACCCGAAGGGAGCGTGGCCGAGGCAGAGGTGGGGGACATGAATTCGACCGGACATTCGCGTTCCCCACGGCCAAAGCCGTAGGCCACCCAGTGATGAAGCCGTGGGTCACGCAGCGCAAAGATGGGGCACGCATTCCTGGCTATTTGTCCTTCTTCTTGCGATCGAAGAACTCGTCTTCGTAGGGTAGCGGCAGAGGCTTGCCCTTCTTGCTGGATTCCTCGGCCAAGCTCAGCACGCCGATGACGCGACGGGCCGATTCCGGCGTAACCTTCAGCGAGTCGCCGAGCAGGAGGTGATCCGCCAGGCTGCGGTAGTATCCGTGCCAGTCCCCTTCGACGCAGGGGACCGTGCTCTCGATACGCCGGCCGTCCTCCGTGATCTGCACGAGCTCAACGCCGTGCTCGTCCGTCACCGTGATTCCGCCATGGGTGCCGAGGATACGCCACTTCGGCTTGGGGATCGCGGCGACGTTGGATTGCTCGAAGGTGGCCATCGCGCCGCCCTCGAACCGGATCGTAACCCAGCAGTGATCCTCGTTGGTGACGTGGTGCCATACCCGCTTTGGCGGGAAGAAGCCGAAGACGCTCTCGACGGGCCTGGGGATGAGGTTGAGAATCCAGTCGATGAAGTGCGCGCCCCAGTCGAAGAAGGCCCCCCCGCTGATCTCCTTGACGCTTCGCCACCAGTCTCCCGGATACTGGAAGCCGCCCATGCACGCCTCGACGTGGAACACCTCGCCGAGCGCATCGCTCTCGATGAGCCCCTTGATCGTCAGATAGTCGGCGTCGCGACGGCGGTTGTGGAAGACCGAGCAGACCGTGCCCGCCTTCTGCGCGGCGCGGATCATGTCCGTCGCCTCCTTCACGCGCAGGCAGAAGGGTTTCTCGCAGACGACGTGCCTTCCCGCTTTGCTGCATTGGATCGCCAGCGGGGCGTGCGTGTTGTGCGGCGTGACGAGCACGCAGAGTTCGACCTCGTGGTCCTCGAGCAATCGGTCGATGTGGTTGTAGGTCTTGATGCCGGGGAAGTCGTCGAGGGCGATATCGAGTCGCCATTCGTCGGGATCGCAGACGGCCACGAGGTCCAGGCCCTTGC
>CAZKCX010000382.1:0-6902 GCA_964550865.1 uncultured Planctomycetales bacterium | reverse complement strand
GGCGCGCACATCGGACTGATGGGCGTCAAGCTCGTCGAGGGCGGTGCCGAGCGGTGCGAGACCGTTGCCAAGGCCCTTGAAGTCGTCGATGACGAGGCCGACATGATCGCCGTGCACGACGCCGTTCGGCCGTGCGTTAGCTCCCTCTGGATCGACGCCGTCTTTGCCAAGGGCGAGGAGACCGGTGCGGCGATCCTGGCCTGTCCGCTCTCGGGCACGCTCAAACGTGTCGACAAGGAGTGCAAGATCACCGAGACGGTGAGTCGCTCGGACTTGTGGGAGGCGCAGACGCCGCAGGTCTTCGCCCGGCAGCTCCTCCTCGACGCCTATGCCAACATCGACCAGGTCCCCAAGCCCATCACCGACGACGCCCAGGTCGTCGAGGCCTCCGGTCAAGCGGTGACGGCTGTCCAGTGTGACCCCCGCAACATCAAGATCACCACGAAGGGCGACCTTGCCATGGCGGCCTCGCTCATCCGGTCGCTGCCCAAGCCCAAGGTCTCCGGTCCGCGCGGGCCGTTCGAGGAGGCGCAGTGGTAGTAGCACCGCCAGGACTCGGCAAGAACAGCAGGGTCCAGGGTCTGGGGAGCAGCCAGGGACCCGGGATCCGGGACCCGGGATCCGGGAGACAGCAACAGCAGGGGTCCGACGAACGGATGCTGCGCGCGCTTTCAGAGCCGGGCCGTCCCCGGCCCGGTCGAGCCTCTCCCCACGCGAACAGCGACCGGCCTGAGGACAGGCCGGCTCGGAATAGGGAGGACGGTAGGGTCCAGGGTCTACGGGTCCCGGCTTCGCTGCGCTTCGCCGTGGCAAGCTAGGGTCTGGGGAACAGCTAGACGGGTGGCCCACCGCTCCAGCGGTGGGGAACACGAATTCGCGCGTATACAGACTGAGGCCTGACGCCTGAAGCCTCCGGACTGAAGCCTGTAGCCTTGGGTCTGTAGCCTGAGACCCGAGTTCCATTACGTCAAGGCGATCCCTCGCCCGTCCAGCGCTTGTTCGCGCGGGCATGCTACGCATAGCAGGGTACGCCCCTCCCGCCATGCCCACGTCGGAATGATTCCACGTTGTATCTTCCCCAAACGCCCGACAAGTCCTTACAGAACCCGCTCCCATCCGGCCGGTATCATGATGTACCGCGTGGGGGACTGGCCCCATCGGAAGTGCGAACCAAGGGAAGACCGGAGTAGACGTCCTATGCGAACGCTGATTCCTGCGGCGGGCCGAATGGCCCTTGCCACCGTATTGCTGTCGTCGTGCGCGGCCGTCGCGCAGTCCGTCTCACTCGTGAAGGACGGCCGGAGCGAACACCGTATCGTGCTGGGCACAAACGCGAGCCCGTCGGAGACGTTCGCCGCGGAGGAGCTCCAGACGCACGTGAAGGCCTGCACCGGCGTCGAGCTGCCGATCGTCGTCGGAACGCCGACGGGCGACGAGCCCATCATCGCCGTCGGGTTCGGCGAGG
Organism: uncultured Planctomycetales bacterium; assembly: GCA_964550865.1. Taxonomy (GTDB): domain Bacteria; phylum Planctomycetota; class Phycisphaerae; order UBA1845; family JAFGLZ01; genus JAFGLZ01. Next base: position 5,437 of record CAZKCX010000382.1, on the reverse strand, counting down.
CGACCGCCGACGCGAACAAGATGGACAAGATGCTGGAGCTGCTCGGCGAGCAGGGCTTCGTCCTGCGCACCTCCGGGCAGAACGTCGTCATCGCGGGCGGTCCGCAGGCGGGCACGCTGTACGGCGTCTACGAGTTCCTCGAGGACTACCTCGGCGTGCGGTGGTATCAAAAGGACGTGACCGTTACCCCCAAGACCAAGAACGTCACGTTTCCGGCCATCCACCGCGTGGAAAAGCCCGCGTTCAAGATCCGCGACGTGTCCTACCGGATGCTCCGCCGTGACCCCGTGCATTACGTTCGCATGCGGCTGAACCGCAACGGTCAATTGAAGGATCATCCGCAGGGCAAGGGCTTCAGCTTCCGCGGCACGTGCCATAGCTACTTCAGCTACGTCAGGCCGGGCGAGTTCTTCGACGAGCACCCCGAGTACTTCTCCGAGATCGGCGGCGAACGGTTCCGAGCCGAGACCCAACTTTGCCTCACGAATCCGGATCTCCTCGACATCGTCACGCAGCGAATGCTCGAGCGGATGAAGGCCGACCCCCACCACGATCAGTACAACTTCTCGCAGATGGACTACTACAACTACTGCGAGTGCGACAAGTGCACCGCCGTCAACAAGAAGTACGGCACACTGGGGGGCACGCAATTTTGGTTTGTCAACAAGCTGGCCGAGCGCACGAGCAAGGTCTATCCCGACAAGCTGATCGGCACGCTCGCGTATATGTACACCGAAGAGCCGCCCAAGGGCATGACGATGCACGAGAATGTGGCCGTCTGGCTTTGCCACATGTTCCCGAGCTGCGACAGCCACCCCGTCCGCACGTGCCCGCTCAACGCCGACTACAAGCGTCGCGCCCTGGCGTGGAGCAAGATCTGCAAGCACCTCTACATCTGGCATTACATCGTCGACTTCGCCCACTACTACAATCCGTTCCCGAACTTCCGAGCGTTTGCCGACGACCTGAAGTTGTACAAGGAGCTCGGCGTCGAGAGCATTTACCTCCAGGCCATGGGGCACAGCGGCGGCGGCGGGGAGTTCAGCCACCTTCGCGGCTACCTTGCGGCCAAGCTCGCGTGGAATCCCGACGAGGACCTCGACGCACTCATCCGCGATTTCGTCCACGGATACTACGGACCCGCCGGCGAGTACATCCACGAGTACATCACCATGCTCCACGACAAGGTCGAGGACGAGAACATCCACATGCACCTCTACACCAACCCGGCCCAGGGCTACCTCCCGGACGAGGTCCTGGAGCGGGCGTTCCGGCTCTTCGACAAGGCGGAGCAGGCCGTCAAGGGCGACAACGACCTCTTGCAGCGCGTCCGCATCGCCGCCATGCCGCTGACCTATGCCCACCTGTTCCCGCGCAACGGCTACAAGGTCGGCGGCGGCTGGCTCGAGTGGCTGGGGAGCATGGGCACGCAACGCGATGCCATCCGATTCGTGCAGCGCATGCGCAAGCACGGCTTCAAGACCATTCGCGAATGGGGCGGCGATCCTGAACAGATGCTCATGCTGGCGGGTATGTTCAACAGCCGGCTCCGCGTCGAAACGCTGAAGAACGACCACCTGACCGTCGAGGTCGTCCCGAACCTGGGCGGGCGGGCGCTGCGGATCATCCACAACGCCACCGGCGAGTGCGTGACGGCCTACAACAACAAACGCGTCCTCTTCTTCCCGTTCTGTGGCGGCGTCGAGGCCCGCGTCGGCGAGACGTTCCGGTTCTTCGGTTGGATGGAGCCCGCCACGATCGCCCATCGTGGCGACAACGTGATCACCGTCACGCAAGAGACCATGGACGGTTCTCAGCTCCGCAAGACCTTCCAACTCGTCGAGGGCAAGCCGCAGCTCAAGGTCGCGATGACCGTGACCAACCCACGCGAGAAACCCGCCGAGGTTCGCCTGCGGAGCCATCTGGAATTGGACCTCGGCGCGTTGGCCCAGACCCGCGTCCGCTTCACGAGCCTGAGCGGCAAGCGGGTCGACAAGGGCATGGCCAAGATCATCGAGGGCTTGCGCGAGGGCGAGCACTACGACGACCGGGAAGCGCCCAACGGCTCCTGGACGCTCTCGGGCACGAAAGGCCTGAGCGTCACCCAGTCGTGGGATCCCGGCGTCGTCGACTACGCGTGGCTGTACGCCTACCCGGACTACCTCGGGCAACTGGATAACGAGATCTGGCTGAAGCGGAAGGTGCTCGGCCCGAAAGAGAGCCTGACGTTCCATCAGACCATCGAGGTCGCGCCGACCCAGAAATGAATGGTCCACCGCCAGCGATGTGGTGGATCGGAAAGGCGACGGTAAAGGAGCGTTGCTGTGGAAGCGCGCTTCGTCCGCTGACGGTGTCACTCGAAGGCGGAAGCTTCATGCCTTCCCCCGGGCGACGGCGTTCACGCGCTCGGCGTTTGCGGTACTACGCACTACAGCGCAAGGTAGTGGCTCTTGGACATGGGCAGCTCCTCTGACGCTGTCGAAGACACGAATTGGGTCGGCGGTATCGTCGACCTTGCGCTGTAGCCCTAGGTGCGGATCTTCTCGGCCAGCCAGAGCAGGTTCTTGGCGAGGGCGTCGCACGTCTCCATCGCCTCCTTGTCCTGCTCGACGTCGCCCTTCTTCAGGCCGTGGCCGACGTTCCAGTACGTGCTGCCCGGCACGACCATCCCGTTGATCAGGAACCACATGTTCAGCTCGGCGAAGGTCAGCAGCTCGCCGGCACGACGCGCGGGTGTGACGGCCGCCCCGATCTTGCGCGGCAGGAACTGGTCGTTCACGCGGTTCACGAAGCCCACGCGATCCATGAAGGCCTTCATCTGGCCGGTGACCGATCCGAAGTAGACCGGCGAGCCCAGCAGGATCATGTCGGAGGCGATCACGCGGTCGATGACGTCGTTGCAGTCGTCGTCCTTGTAGCCGTGGCAGTGGTTGTCCTTCATCTTCATGCAGACGTTGCACGCGATGCAGGGCCCGAAGTCGAGCTCGTGCAGGAAGACCTCGTCGATCTCCGCGCCGGCATCGGCCAGCGGCTTGCAGACGCGGTCAAGCATGGACGCCGTGTTACCACCCTTGCGCGGGCTACCATTGACGCTCAGGACCTTCATCGATTCATCTCCCGGATTGCGTAAGCACACGCGAGTCTTGTCCCCCGGCGAGGTTCCGTTCGCCGTTCCGTTGCGGTCACGATTCTAGGACGTGAGGCGGAGCGTGTACAGGTGTCGGGGGATAGGGGCTATCGAGCAGGGGGCGATGGTCGTGTGGACTCGGCCGGCTTTGCCTTCCGTAGGACTTCCACAAGGTCAGGCCAAACCATGCTTGTCGCGATTTCGATCGGTGAGTCTCCTTTCGCGCGATCAATGTGCCTCGGACCGGATCTAAGACTGTCCCCGATGCGTTCCTTGCGCCACCCGCCGGGGTTGGTAGCAAGAGGATCAGCACCATGATCCAGGAGAAGTCTCACAAGATCCAGTCGCTCTTTCGAAGTGCACTTCGCAAACCACTCAGCCTGGAGAAGACGGTGCAAAGGATACCATCCGTCCGAGTCTGCACGATCGGTGGGAGCGCCGGCTTGGACCAACAACTTGACCATGGAGCTTGGTCCCGCCATGGCGGCCTCATGCAAGGGGTTGAACCCGTAGTCGTTGGTGAGGGCGACGTCGGCACCCTTGGCAAGCAGAAGGCGCGCGACTGCAACATGACCCCGGTAAGCGGCACAATGAAGGGGCGTCATGCCGGTATCGTCTTTGGCATTGACATTGGCTCCGTGTCTGAGCACGAAGTCCACGGTCTTCGTGTCAGGATTGTAGGCGGCAAGGATTAGGGCCGTATGCCTATAGGGTCCGACCGTATTGACGTCCGTGCCCTCTCCGAGAAGCCGATCAAGCGCTCGCACGTCACCTCGATAGGCCGCATCGAGAAGTGGATGTCCGAAGCCGGCCAGGTCGCGAATCAGATCGAAGACCATGACACCGAGGGAGACAACGACGCAGACGAGGATGATCCCTTTGCTGCGGGCACTCATAGGCAGTGTTGACCTCGAACGGGTCCGCCAAACGTCTTTGCGTACAAGAGAGGGGCATCAGAACACCCCCGCAGAACTCTTGGACGGAGTTCCGATCGCCGGTTCGTCCTATTCGGATTCTAGCCAGGGGGTGAACGCGCGTACCGATCTTGAGCCCAAGGCACGGGCGACAGTCGGCGCGAACGGACGCCCTAACGTCAAGGCTCAGTCACCGATCTGGGAGAGGGCGTGAGCCCTACCCCAGGTTCATCGTCATGAGGAATTCGGCGTTGGTCTTGGTCTTCTCGAGCCGACCGCGGAGCATCTCGACGGCCTCCACGACGTTCATGTCGCTGAGCACGCGGCGGAGCTTGAAGATCAGCTCCAGCTCCTTGGGATCGAGCAGCAGCTCTTCCTTTCGCGAGCCGGACGCGGCAATGTCGATTGCCGGCCAGACGCGGCGATCCACCAGGCGACGGTCGAGGTGCAGCTCGCTGTTGCCCGTGCCCTTAAACTCCTCAAAGATGACCTCGTCCATCTTACTGCCCGTGTCGACGAGCGCGGTGCCGATGATCGTCAGGCTGCCGCCTTCCTCGATATTCCGAGCCGCACCGAAGAACCGCTTGGGCTTCTCGAGCGCGTTGGCGTCGACACCACCGGTCAGGATCTTCCCGGAGTGCGGCACCTCCGTGTTGTACGCACGAGCGAGCCGCGTGATCGAGTCGAGCAGGATGACGACGTCGTGGCCGTATTCGGTCAGCCGTCGGGCCTTCTCGATGACCATCTCGGCGACCTGGACGTGCCGGCTGGCCGGCTCGTCGAAGGTCGAGCTGATGACCTCGGCCTGGGTCATCCGCTCCATCTCGGTGACCTCTTCGGGCCGCTCGTCGATCAGCAGGATGATGACGTAGTAGTCCGGGTAGTTCTTGCTGACCGCGTTGGCCATCTTCTGGAGGAGGACCGTCTTGCCCGTCCGGGGCGGGGCGACGATGAGCATGCGTTGCCCGCGTCCGATCGGCGTGACGATGTCCACGATCCGCATGTTGGTCTCGTCCGGGGCGGTTTCCAGAACGATGCGTCCGTCGCCCGGGGTGTAGCCGGTGATCTGCTTCGGTCCCGGATGGACGGGCGTCAGGTCCTCGAAGACGGTCTTCTCGTTGACCATCTCCGGGTCCTGGAAGTTGATCGCCTCGACACGAAGCAACGCGAAGTATCGCTCCGATTCCTTCGGCGGACGAATCTGACCGGCCACGATGTGACCCGTTCGCAGGCCAAACCGGCGAATCTGCGACGGGCTGATGTAGATGTCATCGGGGCAGGGCAGGTAGTTGTATTCCGGGCTCCGCAGGAAACCGAACCCATCGGGCAAGATCTCGAGAACGCCCTCGCCGTACATCAGACCGTTGCGATGGATGCGCTCTTTAAGGATCTTAAA
>CAZKCX010000381.1:0-6904 GCA_964550865.1 uncultured Planctomycetales bacterium | reverse complement strand
GACACGCCCGTGCGTTCGCCGGTCGTGGCGATTTCTTAGCTACTTCGCGAAGCCCTGTCGTTGCTCACCCACGGCCGAGTGAGGCCCCACCGTACGACCTCGAGCGAGCAGAGGGCTGAACGCCCTACCATCATACCCGGATCAGGCCCGAACCTTCCACGGGAATACAGACTTCTACGAGGGGCTTGAGGCCGAGGGGTTTGTAGTAGTGCCGTCGCAGTGCACGGGTAAGGGAAGGCACGGCCTGACGGTCGGCCAGGACCATGATGCATCCGCCCAAGCCGGCCCCCGCGAGCTGGGCACCGTGCACTCCCGGCACCCTCGAGGCCACGTCCACCATCCGATCGATCTCGGGCAGGCTGCAGGCGTGGCATCCCGGAACCATGTAGAGCTGTCCGGCTCGCACGCGGTCGGGGTCTTCGCTGGCGAGGTCATCGATGCGAGCTTGGAGGTATGCGTTTCCGACTTCGACGTCGAGGGCATGCTCAACCAGGGATTCATCCCATCGCGAGACGCGGTCCCCGTCGTGACTGACCTTCATGAGCTGTCCGAGCGATTCGACGTCGACGGACTCCAGCAAACGGATCGCTCGCTCCGCGCGGCGGCATTCGGAAACGCCGTACATCAGCACGCCGCGCAGCTCGTACGAAGCGGCGGGGCCGTTGGGTTGGCGCTCCACGATGTGCTCGACCTGCTTGCGTGCGGACCCGGATACCTGACCCAACAGCTCGCGCGGTGTCATCGATACGGGCACGGACATCAAGAGCCGATAGATCTCCTTCTGCGACAGGTTGAGGCGTTCGGGGCGGACATCTCGAACGTGCTCCAGCAACGCGGCGTATTGGGGATTGCGTTGCCTCAACACGAGCATGGCCAACTCGAACGCGGCGAGCCGCCGATTCAGCTCTTCGCCGGCGCCCTCGATCTGCTCGGCCCGCCGATGGCTGTCGGCGATTACTATGGTGGCCTCATTGGGCATCTGCACCGTCCGGTCCACACGAAACGGCAGGAACTCGATGTGGGCGACGGCGCCACGTCGTCCGAACCGGATGCCCGCGTGCTCGCTGAGCCCCGCCTGATGACCGGAGAACCACTCGCCCTCCCCACAGAGATCGACGAACTGCGTCGGAGCGATGTCGAAACGGTTGATGGCCACGGCGGCCTCGGCGACGGCCGCCACCAAGGCCGAGCTGCTGGACAGCCCCGCGCCCATGGGCACGTTGCCGGAGACCGCGCAATCCATGCCCTGCACGCGCACATCCTTGTAGTGCAGCTGCAGTCGGAGCACGGCGGCCTTCACGTGGTTGCTCCAGTCCCCCGCGCTGCTTCGGACCATGCGGATCACCGAGTCGCTCCGCACGTAGCTGAGCCAGTCGTCCCATTCCATCGAGCCGATCAGATCGGCAATGCGGAAGTCCTTGCTGGGAAACTGGCGTCGATCGGTGTTGACGAGCTGAACGACATCGTCGTCTCGTGGAGAGGCGACGAGGACGACCTCGCGGTCGATGGCCATCGTATTCACCGCACCTCCGCGATGATCGATGTGCCGGCCCATGAGGTTGATCCGCCCCGGCGCCCGCGCGATCACGGCCTGCCGATCCGCGCCGTATCGCTTGGCAAAGAGCTTGAGGGTTCGCACGAAACCCTTCCGACGCTGGTCGAGCAGTGCGTCGTCCGGCCCGTAGATCTGGCGGAGGGTTCGTCGAAGACGAGGGTCGAATCGATCGAAGCGTTCGAGCCACTCTCCCACGGCCTTGCACGCGCGCCGGTCTCGCCGCACGGAGCGGACTTTCCGCGTTCGCGCCTTCTGTTTGCGGCGAACGTGCTCCTCCACGCGCAGGAGCTCGTCGGGGGAGTTGAAGGCCAGGACGGCGGACTCGTCCTCGAGCACGAGCTGTCGCACGCGGAACTTACGCGCGCCGCGTCCGTCGGACGCGGTCGCCATCAGGCGGATGATATCGGTGAGGTAGAACTCGCCTTGCGCGTTGCTGTTGTCGAGCCTCGGCAGCGTTTCGTAGAGCGACGGGGCGGCGAAGAGATATACGGACACGTTGACGTTCTTGCTGGCGCGATCGATCTGATCGGCGGTGTAGTGCTTGCCGTCAAACTCGAACAGCCCATCCTCGCCGTCGAGCGCGCGGTTCAACTCCTCGGCGGTCACCTTACCGCGTGCTTGCATGAGCGCGAAGACCGGCCCGACGGCCTGGGCGAGCTTCGCTTCCGGCCGGATGTGCTCCAGTCCGATCTCGAGGAGCTTGCTCGCCTCGTGGGCCTTCTCGCTCTTGGCCAGCTTGGCGAGTCGACCCATGAGCTTCGCGCGCTGGATGTCACGGTATTCGACGTTGGCGATCGGCTCGCCGCGGGCGTCGACGAAGATCCGTCCGGAGGTGTCGTTGGGCCGCTTGCGGAGCGAGACGAAGACCAGGTCGGCCTGGCTGCGGAGGAACATATCCTTCATGCGATCGATGACCCATGGCTCGATCACCTTGTCCCCGAGCGTGATGAGGATGGGCGAATGGTGCCCCAGCTGCTGCAGCGCCGCCACGCCGATCTGCGCTGCGTGCCCCGTGCCGAGCTGCTCGTGTTGATACGCGAAGACGACGTCGGGGAAGCGCCGGCCGACCGTCTCCACGACCTGGCCGGCCATCGCCCCCACCACAATGCAGATCCGGCCGATGCCGCGGCCTCGCAGCATCTCCACCTCGCGGACGATGGCGGGCACTCCCCCGACGGGGAAGCAGACCTTGTGCGTGGTGGTCGATCCCATCCGTGTGCCGCCGCCGCCGCACAGGATGACGCAACCGATGTCGTTGCTCTCTGAATCCGCCATCGAACCTCGGCCCTGGTTTGCCGTCGCCGCGGGCGACCGATCGGACACCGACGACCGCTCCCGTGAACGCGGGGACATCCTAGCATGTTGGTCTGCGGTTAGGCGAGGGGTGTCCTAGAAGACACACGAACCGCTGCACGGATCGGCGACGAAGTGCATGGGCGGTGTCCCCGTAGGCGTCTTGTATTCTCTTCGCAGCGCCTCGATGACCTGCCCCTCCGCCTCCGCCGGCACGAGTGCGATCATGCTGCCGCCCATCCCCGCCCCGGCGATCTGGGCACCGACCGCCCCCGCCGAGCGGGCCGTGTCGACCATATGGTCGATGTCCGGGATGCTGCAGTGGTAATCGCCGCTCTGAAGATGCACCGGCAGCGAACGATCACGAGCCTGCTTTCGGTCCGCCACGTCGTCCGCGATGTGGCTGACCCGGTCGGCGTCGTGGCTGATGTTCATCCATTCGCCGAAGCGTTCGACGTCTCCCTCGGCCAGGATCTGCCGCACGCGTCGGGCACGGTCGCAGGCGGCCAATCCGTACGTGACGACCGCGCGGAGCTCGTAGGCCTCCGGCTCGTAGTGCGTGCGGAAATAGCTCTCCAGCAGCGCGCGATCTCCGCCCCATTCCCGCCGGAGTTCCGCTCGCGTGCTGCGCTCGGGGATATCGTCGAGCAACCCATACATCTCGTCATCGTCGAGGGCCTCCACGACATCGGCGAGGAAGACGCGCTTGTCGACCGGGTTGGATTCGCGCGCCCGCCAGAGCGACTCGAAGAATTCGGGCTTGTGGGCGCGAAGCCATCGCCGCATGTACATCTCGCCGAGCGCGTAGGTCGCGGTCTTCTCGTTGAAGCGTTGCCCCGCCTCGCCCGTCTTGTTCGCCACGATCCCCGAATGAAACACGACAAAGCGGTGGGTGGGGGGAAACTCGGGATGATCGGCCAGGATCAGGTCCGGCTCGGTCCGCATATGCGTCAGATGGCCCGCGCGCCCGTACTTGATGGCGGCGTGGTCTCCGCAGCCGCCCCGCGTGCCGACGAACCACTCCGCCACACCGCAATGATGCGCGAAGTGATCGATCGGGATCTGCATCTTGTTGCTGGCGAGCAGGGCTTCCGTGCACGCGACGACCAGGGCCGACGAGCTGCTGAGCCCCCCACCGATCGGCACATCCCCCGACACCACGGCCTCGAATCCCTCCACCTTCTCGTCCGGCCGATACATGTACTGAAGATACGCCGCGGGTGCCGCTACCTTGTAGACCCAGTCATGCCGCTCCCCGCGCTCGGCGCGTTCGGCCGCCAGTTGGCTCGTCCAATCCAACCACTGCTGCGTATCCTTGAGTCCGCTGTCGGGGGTGGTATCGGAGATCCGGAACTCGCGCGACCCGAACTCGCCCCGCAGGTTGTGGATCAGGACCGCGTCGTCCTTGCGGTTCCGACAGACCAGGAGGACCTCTTGCTGCAGGCACAGGGCGTTCAGGTACCCGCCGCGGTGATCGATGTGCATCGCCAGGGTGGTCAGGCGTCCCGGCGCGCGCACCAGCCACACGGCGCGGCTGTCGCTGTGGCGGCGGACGAACTCATCCAGCAACCGCAGTAGGATCTCCCGCCGCTGCTCGATCCGCTCGTCGTTTTCGCCGTAGATCTCACGCAGACGGCGCTCGACGCGTTCCTCGCGCCGGCGCAGCATGAAGAGCCAAGCCGAAGGTTGGTCGGGCCCGATCGAGGTGTCGGAGACGGGAGGGATATCGCTCATTGCCCTTCCTCTCCGTGGATCTTGGCGTGGACGCGTACCAGAACCTCCTCCGGAACGATGTGCCCCAGCCGCATGCCTCCCTCGCCGCCCAACTCCACGATCTGCTTGATCAGCGTGCTGCTCGTCAAGGCGTGCTCGTGGGCGGTCAGGATGAACACGGTCTCGAGCCCACCAACGATCATGTTGGTATTGGCCTGCTGGAGCTCGTTGCGTAGGTCCACGATGTCGCGGACACCCCGCAAGATGATGTTCGCCCCGACGTCTCTCGCGAAGTCGACGGTCAGCTTGCTATAGCATCGCACCTCGACGTTCCGCATCTCCCGCACGAGCGGGCGGATCATCTCGACGCGCTCTTCCGGCGTAAACAAATGTGTCTTTTCGGGATTGATGCCGACGCCGACAATCAGCTTGCCGAAGAGGCGTCGACCCCGGTCAATGATGTCGAGGTGCCCGTGGGTAATCGGGTCGAAGGTTCCGGGAAAGATTGCCACCGTTTCGGGTCTGTCAGGCATGGGTCGCAGCGTCCTCTGTTGTGAAACCATTCGTTGTCTGCAAACGCTCTAGTGCTGCATTTCAGAAGTACCGCGACTACCTGCTCGAGCCGCGGCATTCATGCCGCGCGGTCGCGCCGGATGAATCCGGCGGCTCGGGCAACGACTATGATGTGTGCTGTCCTCTCCATAGTCGCACAACCTGTGAAACGCGGTACTAGCGTGCCATCAGGCATTCCCGAAGCTCGACGTGGAGATCGCCGAGGATCTCGTCCATCGACTCGGGACGGTCGCCGGGGGATTCCGCCAAGCACGTCATGATAATGCTCTCGAGCGTATCGCTCACGCGACGGTTCAGGGTTTTGGGGGACGGGATGCTGCGAGAGCCCGGCCGTCGGTTGCCTTTGGCCTCCGGCAGCGGCAGACCGATCGTCTGACCGGTCAGGGCCCAATACAACGTCGCCCCGAAGTTGAAGATATCGGTTCGATGGTCGAGCACGCCCTTGGTCGCCTGCTCGGGGGCGAGGAATTCGAGTGTCCCTTGCACGCGCTTCTTGGTGGTACCGACGGGGCAGCTTTGCCCGTAATCGATCAGCTTCACGGTGCCGTCGTCGGCGACCATGACGTTCTTCGGATTGAAGTCCGCATGAAGGTAACGCATGCGATGGATGGCGCGGAGGCCGTCCCCCGCCTTCAGCAGCGCGAGCAACGGCCGGCTGAAGTCGTCTCCCTTGCGGGAGAGGGGCCTACCGTAGACGAGTTCCATCCAGAGATACAGCTCTTGCGTGGCCAGCAGTCCTCGCTTGCGAATCCGAAACGTCTTGCGCAGATTGGGATGGCCCACCTTCTGCCCGAGGCGATGCTCTGCCTCGACCTGCTCGAAAAAGCGAGAGCCCTTCTCCATCTCGCGGCTCACGTATTTCAGGGCGCAGACATCTCCTGTCTTGACGTCGCGTACCTCATAGATGATGCTTCCGCCGCCCTGCCCGATTTGGGAGATGACCTCCCAGCCCGGAACCGAGGGCGGGCGGACGTGCCTCATATCCATGGATTTCGAACCCCTTGCCGTGGGATGGGACGTGCCAGGCCCAGGCCTTTCGGCTACCCCGTGCCCAGACCCTGAATCATAATCTGACCGGCGACTGATCTGCAAGTGCAAGGGTTGTCGGAAGTTGTTGTGAGGCACTTCTCCGGAAGGATCGTCAGCATTCCGCCCCGAGGACGCCGCGCAGCCCGGCAATGCGACATGGGCCGCTGCGCGCTACGAAGACTCGATCAGCTCCTCGAACGGGCGCCCGGCAACGTCCCGTGCGACGGTCTCGACCTGCTCATGACCGGACATGCCCCGAATCGCGTCGAAGAACGCCTGCGTCGGTCGATACCGGGCGGCGGCGCCGGTCTTGGTATTGGTGATGCGGATGTCGAAGCCCTCGGCGAGTTCGATATGGATGGCATCCTTGCCGGTCGTCGCGCCGGTGGCAAACTGGAGGCCGTCGACGATGCAACGGGCCGGCGGCTTGGCGATCGGGCCACCGACGCGCACGTCGACGTCGAAATAGCCCTCGCAATCCAGAGCCTCGAGCGCCGCCTGTCCGATGCGAAGCCCCAGAACCGCCCAGGGACCAAGGTGGCCATGCAGGCGCACCGCGTCCACGAGCCATTGGGGATCCGCCGCCTGCCGCGTATATCGCTGTCTCGGTTCCCGAATCGGTCTGTCGCTCACGATTTGATTCTCCTCCATCCGGCTTGTCCGCCGCCCGGCGCAACCGCGTAGCGCCTAAGCTGTTCGCAACAATGTCTGAACAGTCGAGCAGCTTTGCCTTCTGTGGCC
>CAZKCX010000380.1:0-6914 GCA_964550865.1 uncultured Planctomycetales bacterium | reverse complement strand
CTGATCGCCAGGACCACCATCGAATAGGACAGCTCGCACTCGACGGTCAACCCGCCGGTCAGGTCCGCCATGAGCGAGTAGGTCGTCATATTTGCCAGCACGTAGCCCAAAGCGAAGCCGAAGACCCCGCCGATCGCGCACAGCACGACGGCCTCGCACAAGAACTGCATCAGGATGTGGTGAGACTTCGCGCCGATGGCCATCCGGAGCCCGATCTCGCGCGTCCGTTCGGTCACCGAGACGAGCATGATATTCATGATCCCCACCCCGCCGACGAGCAGCGAGATCGAGCTGATGAACGTCAGCAGCGTCTTGAACGTGCCCGTAATTCGACTATTCGATTCGGCGACCTGGCCGCGGTCCCACATGCTGAAGGGTTCCTCCTCCTCCTTGTCGACGTGGTGTCGCTCGCGGAGGAGTCGGCGGATCTCCTCCTTCGCCTCGTGCACGGAGGCGCCGGGCTTGGCGGAGGCGTAGAAGACGCGGGGGGGCATATTGCCCACGATTAGTGTCTGGACCGTTGTCAGGGGCATGAGGATCAGGTCGTCGGCGTCGTGTCCACCGAAGCTGGATCCCTTGGGCGTCAAGACGCCGCACACCTCGATCGGATGCCGGTCGATCCGGACCGTCTCCCCGATCGGATCGATCGTCCCAAACAGCTTCTCTACGACGGTCATGCCCAGCCAACACACCTTGCGGCGCAGGTTCATGTCCTGATCGGTCATCTGGCGACCGCGCATGACCTCCCAGCGTCGGATGCCGAAGCACGGAGGCTCGATCCCGCGAATCGTCGTGTTGTAGTTGTCGTAGCTGGAGACCACCTGCTTGCCCCCGGCGTAGTGCGCCAGAGAGACCGCGCCCACCGAGGGACACTGCTCCCGAATGGCCTCGACGTCCTTCTCGGCGACCTTCGGCGGCAGGCCGGCCCTCCGGCGGACACCGCCTCGTTGCCGGCCCTCGTACCATACGATGATCCAGTCGTCGCCCCAACGGGACATCTCCTGCTCGACGGCCCGCTCGGTTCCCGTGCCCACGGCCATCATGGCGATCACCGAGGCGATGCCGATCACGATGCCCAGGATCGACAGCGCGCTTCGGATCACGTTCTTGGTCAGGCTGTGCAGCGCCTCGATGATGAGGGTCAGGGGGCCCATCTCGCTAGGATACCTCGGACATCTCTTCCGCGGCCGCCGGCCGCCCGTCCGACACGATCTGGCCGTCTCGGAAGACGACCTCGCGATGGGCATATGCGGCCACATCGGCCTCGTGCGTCACCAGGAGGATGCTGGTCCCCTCGTCGCGATTGAGTTGGGCGAGGAACTCCATGATCTCGATTCCGGTCTTGCTGTCGAGGTTTCCGGTCGGTTCGTCGGCGAGCACGACGCCGGGGCGGGTGATCAGCGCCCGGGCGATCGCGACGCGCTGCTGCTGACCGCCCGACAGCTGGTTGGGATGGTGCTTGAGCCGGTCGGCGAGCCCCACGCGCTCCAACATCTCGGCGGCGCGGCGATTCCGCTCGCGTCGTTTGACACCTTGATACGCCAGCGGCAGCGCGACGTTGTAGACAATCGTCGACCGCGGCAGCAGGTTGAACGTCTGAAAGATGAACCCGATCCGACGGTTCCGCAGGGTGGCGAGATCGCGGTGCGACAGCTTCTCGATCGGCCGACCCTCGAAGGTGTACGAGCCCCGATCGATCCGGTCCAGACAGCCGATCAGGTTGAGGAACGTGGATTTGCCCGAGCCGCTTGCGCCTGTGACGGCCACGAAGTCGCCCTGCGTCAGCGACAGCGAGACGCCGCGAATGGCCGGCACCTCCATCTCCCCGACGTAATAGGACTTCCAGGCGTCGCGCACGTCGATCAGGGGGGCACCCATTAGCGTCCCTTCCGTGCCCGCTCCGTTTCGTCGCCGTGTTCCTCGGCGGTGACAACGGCGTCGCCGGGCTGGATATCGCCGGAGGTGATGGCCGTGAATTTCCCGTCGGTCAGGCCGAGCGTGACCTCGACCTTGACGGGCTTGTTGTCCCGGAGCTTGTAGACGCTCGGCAGCTTCGAGGTATTGCCCTCGGTGGTCTGCTTCCTGAGCTTGATGCTCTCTTCGCGGGGGAGGTATCGCAGCGCGGCGTTGGGAACCCTCACGGCGTCCTCGACGCGATCCACCTCGAAGAGGATCCGCGCGGTCATGCCGGGGCGAAGGAGCAGCTCCGGGTTCTCCACGTCGATCAGCGTCGTGTATGTCACGACGTTGTTCTCGACCTTTTCGGCGTAACGCACCTGTGACACGGTGCCGTGGAAGGTCTTGTCCGGGTACGCGTCGACCTCGAACTCGGCCTTCATGCCCTCGCGGACCTTTCCGATGTCCATCTCGCTGACCGCGGCGTTGACCCGCATTTTGGTCAAATCGTTGGCGATGTTGAACAGGGTGGGGGCCTGCATGGCGGCGGCGACGGTCTGGCCTTCGTCGACGTCGCGCGAGATGACCACGCCGTCGATGGGCGAACGGATGATCGTCTTGTCGAGCTCGACGGTCGCCTGCTCCACGTCCGCCTCGGCGGCCTGCAGCTGGGCCTTTGCCGCAAGCAAGGCCGCTTCGCACACCGCCTCATCGGCCTTGGCCTGGCGAAACTCGAAATCCGTCGCGGCGTCCTTCTGGAACATGCGCTCGATCTTCTCACGGTCCATGGTGGCCTTCGCCAGGTTTGCCTTGGCCTCCTCCACCCGTGCCCTGGCAACCGCCGCCGCGGCCTTCCGCTGCTGAAGGACGGCCTTGAACCGATCCTGGTCCAGCTCGGCCAGCACGAAGCCCTCCTCGACCTTCTGGTTGAAGTCGGCGTACCACTTCATGATCGTCCCGCTGACCTGCGTGCCGACCAGGACCTTCACCAACGGCTCGATCGTGCCCGTGGCCGAGACGGTGGAGATGACCGTACCCCTGTCGACTTCGGCCGTCGTGTACTTCACGGGGACCGGCGCATTGAACCAACGGTCGTAGCCGTACCACCCTCCGACTGAAAGTGTCCCCAACACCGTGATGGTGATCACAGCTCGCATAGTGGCTTCGTCCATGAACGGATGACGACGCGAATCCCCCGCTGCTTCGACGATGGTATCATGTGCCCTGTACGGTGGACAATTCCTTGTGCTGTCGAATCTTGTCAATCGGGCGTGCGCGGAGGGGAACGGCGCCCGCTCCGGCACAGGGTCCTTTCCGCCGTCTCCGCGTAGTAGACACAACCATCCGCGTTTTGCTTCAGAGGAATCCCCACCGAGGCGCAAGCGTCAGGTATACGCCCCCCAGCCCCCGTCGACGTAGATCGTCTGGCCGGTCACGAAGTCGCTGTCCTCGCTCGCCAGGAACTCGAACGTCCCCACGAGGTGCTCGGGCAGGCCGCGATACTTGAGGCTCTGCTTCTCGAGGCAGGCCTGCTCGATGGCCTCCTGGTCGGGGAACCACGTGAGCTCCTCCTCGACGAGGATCGCGCCGGGCGCGACGGCGTTCACGCGCACGCCCAGGGGCCCGTACTCCCTGGACAGGGCGCGGGTGAGCCCCGTGACGCCCCCCTTGCTGGCCATGTAGTGCGCCATGTTCTCTTGCGGCACCATGAAGCAGACGGACGAGACGTTGATGATCTTGCCGTAGCCGCGCTCCACCATCTCCGGCAGGACTTCGTGACAGGTGTGGTAGCAGCCGTCGAGGTTCACGTCGAGGATGCGCCGCCAGTCGTCGAACGTCATCTCCGCGAAGGGCTGCCGTGGATAGATCCCCGCGTTGTTGATCAGCACGTCGATGCGGCCGAATTCCTCGCGCACCGCCGCCACCATCCGGCGAACCTCCTCGGCCTTGGAGACGTCCGCCCGCACGGCGATGCCGTCGCTGCCCGCGTCGCGGATCTCCGCCAGGGCCGATTCGGCCTCGGTCCGGTGGGATCGATAGTTCACGCCGATCTTCGCGCCGAGCCGGCCCAGCCCGATCGCCGCGCCGCGACCGATCCCGACCGACGCCCCTGTCACGAGGATGATCTTGTCTTCCAGTCCCACCGTATCCGCTCCGTCCGTCGTGCCGCCGAGTCCCGCGCCGCCCGGATGTCCTCCGCCGGTCGGCTTTCCTGCCCATTCTGCGGATCGAAGCGCAGAAGAAAAGCCGCCGGAGGGAAATTCCGCCGGACCGGGATCCGAGGGATATCGCCCTTCGACGGCTCCGGGGAAGTGGAACCCCGTTCTATGCGCTACGCCGCCGCGAATCGATTCGCCATCGCGATGCGGAGTTTCTCCAACGCGCGGTTCTGGATCTGTCGCACCCGCTCCTTCGTCAGGCCCACCATGTCCCCGACCTCGCCCAGTGTCTTGGGCTCGGGGATCGGGTCGCCGGGCACGACTTCCTCGGGGCTGCGAACGGCAAATCGCTCGCAGATGACCAACCTTTCCACCTCATTCAAATGGGCTCGATTCTCGTTCATGACGAACTGTAGCTCCTCAATGAATTGCTCCTGCCGCTCCTCGTGGCGTACCTCGGGCCCGTTGTCCGGCTCGAGAGACGAGTCGTACTCCGTAACGAACTGACTCCGGTATCGGCTGATGCGATGGGCCACCCGGGCGTAGGCCTTCAGGATCGCCCGGCACGCGTAGCTGCTAAATCGGTAGCCCTTGCTCAGGTTGAACTTGTTGATGCTGCGAAGCAGGGCCATGTTGCCTTCGCTGATCATCTCGTTCATATCAATCGAGGCGAATCGGCTGTGCTTGGCCATGGCCAGGACGAGGGGGAAGTTCGCGTTCACGATCTCGGTGCGGATCGCAAGAACCCGGCGGTGCCATCGCACCAGCTTCCGCGCGAGCGAGAGCGAAATCGGCTCGGAGGCCTCACGGCTCGCCAGGAGCTCCACCACGCGCATGCGGGCGAAGTTGTATCGAAGAAAGACCTCGCGCTCCTGCTCGGGAGTCATCTTGCGGAACTCACTCGGGACGGCCGCCGCCTCGCCGGCGAACCCGGAGGCCTCGACCTTCTCATCGAAGTCCGGGGGAAACAGCGCCGACTCCACGTCGTTTTCGTGAAGCTTCGGGTCGTCGATGAATTCGTGTTTCTGGTTCAGCAGGCCTTCGAGGATCTCGAGATCCGCGCGGGCAAGACCCTGCCTGCAGCTGTGACTCAACGCACGCACCCTTTTCTTGCCCCTTCGCTTCGAGGGCATCGCGGTCGCGGTTACTCCCATGACTACCTCCCTCCGACGTTGACTCTGGCCCCGGCCCCAAGACCCGGGTTCGCTTCTCACCTTCCTGGTCCTATTGCAGTACGCGTCGTCGCTTGGTGGACGCCGGCTCCCCCTCAACGATCCACCTGGCATCTTCCCGTCGTGCGACGACTTCGCTGACTCGTTCGAGCAAATGCGGCCAGTACACCGGCATCCGCATGGGCCCAAGGACGCGAAGGGCCGCCAGGTCCATCCCCAGCTCCGGTTCCTCGGACGGATCGGTGGTGAGCACGATGGGGAGCTCGCTGTGCAGGATGCGCACCCGAGCGGCCACGGCGGGTCCCGTGGAATCCGCCAGCTCCCAGTGGATCATCAGCAGATCGCAGGGTTGACCTCGCACTCTCCTCAACAACGCCCATGCCGTCGAAATCACGTCCAGCTGCACGTGATCCGGGACGGATCCGATCTGGCCGATCAGTCTGCTGGGCAGTCCCCATACGACCGACAGCTTTGTGCTTTCCCCTTCGGTTCTGCTCACAGGGTTTTCCCTCCTCGGACAGGGACCCCACCGGACGCGATCGTTTTGGTCCGAGGAAGGGCAGGACTCGTGCCAGGAAGCATGCAACTAGGTAAGCTTCGTAGCGAAATGGATTTAGGAGGGCGAAGGGCTGCGCCGCGCGGGGCGGTCCGCGCCTGGTATCCGCGCGCCCTGGGCGCGCGCGCCTGGATACGATGCGCACCGGTCGCTATCGTTCGCCTGCCGGGAAGAAGGCGGCGGCACAAGCGAGGGACACGGACATGTCGGTGCAGACCAAACGGGCCTTCGGGCGGTTCCTGATCTTCGCGTTGTTGGGCCTGCTCTTCGAGGTGCTCTTCACGGCGAGCGTCGAACTCGCCTACGGCAACTGGAACATGCACGGACGGTCTTCGCCGTGGATGATCTTCGACTACGGGCTACTCGGGCTCGTGCTCATGCCCATCGCCCGGCCGATGATCCGCCGGGGCATGCCGCTGCCGGCGCGGGCCGTTGTCTATATGATCGGCATCTTCGCGGTCGAGTTTGCTTCGGGTTGGATCTTTGACGTGTGCGGACTGCGGATCTGGGGCTACGAGCACCTGCCCTGGAACCTCTACGGCTACATCTCGGCCGTTTACATCCCTTGCTGGTACGCGCTGGGGCTGGCGGCGGAGTTCCTCTATCGACGCGTGGACATGTGCGCGCTCGCGCTCGTTCTCGGGGTGACGGCCGAGCAGGTCGAAGACCGGTTCCTCCCCGAAGCCGCCTGAAGGCACCACGCCGAAAGGACCCGTTTCGCGCGCGGCGCCCAAGGGATATGATCCGGGTCGAGGGACGGCACGAGCTTTCGACCGCTTCTCGGAACAGCGCGCTCTTTCGACGTTTCCTTCCGTGCGCCGCGTACAAGGAACCAGCCATGAGCAAGCCCATCGTCATTGGAATGATCCCCGCTCGCTATGCGTCGACGCGCCTACCCGGCAAGGCGCTCTGCGACATCGGCGGCAAGAGCATGATCCGACGGGTTGTCGAGCGAACCGCCCGCGCGGATTCGCTCGACGCCGTTTACGTGGCGACCGACGACGACCGCATCGTGGCGGAGGTGGAGCGCTTCGGCGGACGGGCGATCATGACGCGATCCGATCACGCCTCCGGCACGGATCGCCTGGCCGAGGCCGTCGAGCACGTCGAGGCGGACATCATCGTCAACGT
>CAZKCX010000379.1:0-6941 GCA_964550865.1 uncultured Planctomycetales bacterium | reverse complement strand
CCCAGCTGGGCACGGTTCCGTTCAAGGTAACCCTACCGTCTGCAACTTCGACATTGACGTTGTCCGGATCAATGATGGGGCTTCGTCGAATGGCGGCCATCACCTGTTCGGCGATCTGCTCGTCCATGAGGTCCTCGGTCACCACCACGGTCAACTCGTTGTGGACGGCAAGAACGCCCTTGAGCGGCGAGACCAGGAACTCGGCGTCGACCTTTTCCCAGTAGGTCTTGACCGTTCCCCGTAGGACCACTTGTCCGTTCGTGACGTCGACATCGATATCCGAGGCGTCGACGCTCGCGCTCCATTCGAGGACGTTCTTGGCGTTGGCCTCGATCTCGTCGTCGGTCGGGACGAGCAAGGACTCCGGCAGGCGGACCTCCATCTCGTCTTGGACGTCCACCACGCCCGCGACGTGCGACGCGTCGTCGTAGGCGGCTCGCCGCGCGACCACGCTGTCGACGATGCCGCCGAGCCGCGCGACGCCCGCTTCCACCTCGACCGTCACCTCGGAGGCATTGACACGGGTATCCCAATAGAGCTGATCGACGATGTCCTTCTTGATTTGTTCGTCCATGGGAATCGCACCTCCTAACCGCTGCGCGCTCGTGGCGTGTCGCACGTGTCCTTCTGCATTTCATGATCGCCCGAGCGGATAAGACGAAACTGAAATTCGGGTGAGATTCCTCTAACCCATCCGTCTCGGCCAAGGCGTGAGGGGGGGGAGCCCGGTACACGTTGTCCGCAGTGCCCCGAAGCTGGTCAGGCTCGCGTCAAGTTGCCGATCGCGCGGAGGATCTCCCGGTTGAATGCCGGGAGGTCGTCTGGGCAGCGGCTGGTGATCAGGTTGCCGTCCACGACGACCTCGTCGTCTACGTACGCGCCGCCGGCGGCCTTGAGGTCGTCCCGAATGCCCGCCCAGCAGGTGGCCTTCTTGCCGTCGAGGGTCTCGGCGGAGATCAGGACCTGGGCGCCGTGGCAGATGGCCGCGATGACCTTGCCGGATTCGACCATCTTCCGCGTGATGGCGACGGCGTCGGCGTCGAGGCGGACCGTCTCAGGGCCTTTTCCGCCCGGCAGGATCAGCAGGTCGTAGGCGTCGACGTCCACCTCGTCGAAGCTCAGGTTGACGTCGATTTCGTATTCGTGCTTTCCCAGGATGGTTCCCCTCTCGGGCGCGGCGATGTCGACGGGAATCCCCTCTTCCTTGAGGCGGTAGTAGGGGTAGAGCAATTCGCTGTCTTCCACGCCGTTGGCGGTGAGAATCAAGGCCTTCATGGCTCTTCTCCTCTGTCCGGGCTTCGCCGTCGTCGGGCGAAGGGCTATTCTTCCACGACGATGGCGTCGGTCGGGCACTCTTCGGCGGCCTCGCGTGCGGCCTCTTCGTGCTCGGGGGGCACGGGGTCGACCTGGACCTCCGCGAACTCGTCTCCCATTTGGAACACTTCGGGGCAGGTCTCCACGCATTGCTCGCAGGCGATGCAGTCTTCGGTTACGGATACGTGCATGGCTCGATCCACGGTTGAACGACGGTCACGTAACGGCGTAGATGATCAGCAGAATCAGGCCGGTCGCCCCAATGATCCCGTGCAGGAAGACCAACGGCGTAGGAAATCGTTTCCGGCGAAGATGAAACGAGAACAAGAAGAGCCCGCCGAGGGCCGCGAGGACGAATGCCCCCAGAGCATAACAAAGAAGCGGGTACGCGCCGGCTTGAAAGGCGACCGCAAAGGCCAGCACGACGCCCCCCGCCGCCAGCAATCCGTGAAGAACGGCCAGCGACATGGGAACCGGGCGATCCTTGTAGATCCGCCCCAGCATGATGATTCCGGCCACGCCGGCCAAGGCAATGAGTACGATGGATCCGACGAACATGCTCTCCTCCTGACACCCCCTGCCTGTTCGGCTACCGTCCTTTGTCTTTCGATGGAGCGAGAAGCGGGCGGCCTTCCGGGGAGTCTGGACGGAGACTCCGCGCGTCCACACCCATCGGCGTGACGACACAACTTTGCCGCGATAGCGTGAGAAGCGGTTAAGTTCGGCGTGAGTAAGCTCTCATCGCAATCCATGAATACCGACAGGCAGACCACCCGGGCATGTCCCCCGTGCCCTGCCGACGGCGATCAGGGCATCGCGCGATTCCGCTCTTGGGGGAAGCCGGCGCCGGGGTTCCCGGCATCGAAGCCGATAGGAAAGCAGGCGCAGCGCCACAGCGGGACGTGACCTATGTCGGAATCGCCAGAATCCAAGATCATCGAGGACCCCCAACTGCACAACCGGCTTCGGGTCTTTCGAGACCGACGCGAGGCCGGTGAGGCTCTGGCACGACTCCTTGAGCGCTATCGCCCTGAGGACGCCGTGGTTCTGGGTATTCCCGCAGGCGGCGTGCCGGTGGCTGCCGTGGTCGCCGAACGTCTGGGGCTCCCGCTCGACGCGGCCGTCGTCAGCAAGATCACGCTCCCTTGGAACTCCGAGGCGGGCTACGGGGCCGTCGCGTTCGATGGGACGGTGAAGCTGAACGATGCCCTGGTGTCGGCCGTCGGGCTGAGCGAGCCGGACATTCAAACGGGCATCGCCACGACCCGCGAGCGCGTACGGCGTCGGGACGAGGCGATTCGCGGCGGGGAAGCCATGCCGGATGCCAAGGGGAAGGCGTTGATCGTGATCGATGACGGGATTGCCTCCGGCTTCACGGTTCGGACGGCCATCGAGGCATTGCGAAAGCTCGGGCCGAAGGAGTTGGTTCTGGCTACGCCGACGGCCCGCCTGGAGTCGTTGGAGAAGCTACTGGACTCGGTGGATGCGGTCTTCTGCGCGAACGTTCGCAGCGGCGCGCAGTTCGCCGTCGCCGACGCCTATCGTCGGTGGACGGATGTGGACGAGACGGATGCGATCGGCATCCTTGCCGAGGCACGAAGCCACTGAGAGCGCAGAGATGAGGACGTGTTTTACCGACGACGGGTGGCCTTCCTTGTTGCAGGAAGGCCACCGGTCAATGAACTCCTGAATCGTCTCTGGGAGCAGGTCCCTAGCGGAATTCGGACGCCGTGCGCTCATAGATCCTCCGGAGATCGTCCAGCGCCTTTTGGAGGTCTTCCCGGAGGTCTTCTTCCGCTTGGGCGATGCCTCCGCCCAGCTTCGCGTCGCTCATGATCTGCTCGGCGTCGGCGACCTTACGATCGAATTCGCCCCGGGCCTCGCGAAACTTTTCTGCTGTTTCCGCGCCCTTGCTTTCGACCTGGTTCTGAAGATCCTTCATCTCGTTCTTTATTTGCTGGTATCGTTCTTGGAGTTCTTGGTAGTTCACAGATCGTTCCTTCCTTTCTTTCCTTGTCCGCCTTCGAGTGGCAGCGCACGCCCCAGAGGTTCGAGCATTCGGTCTAGCGGACCGAGGCCTGAAGCGACAATGCCTTCGGGGCGTTCCACGTGCCGGCGGGGGTCTCACCGATTCGGCGACGCCGGTTCGGACACGGTCTCTACCACGTCGTCCCCGATGTCCTGTGCGGCGTCTTCGGTGAGCAGGTCACCCACCGCTACGATGCCGCAAAGCTTCCCCGATCCATCCACCACGAGGACGCGACGGATCTTCTTGTCCTTCATGGTCCGACCGGCCTCTTCGGCGTCCTGGTCGGCGAAGATCGTGACCGTCTCGTCCGTCATGAGGTCCGACACCGTGGTCGTCGTGGGATCCGCGTTCTGGGCTACCCCGCGAATGCAGATGTCGCGATCCGTGATGATTCCCTGGGGTTCGCCGTTTTCGGCGATGGGCATCGCCCCGACGTTCAGAGAAGCCATCTTCTGTGCCGCTTCCCGAATGCTCGTGTCCGGGGTGACGCTCTCGACATTGCTGGTCATCAGCTCACGTACCAACATGGGGGACCTCCTACTCTGAAAAACAGGCTGTGCCGACGCGAAGGCGTCGTGCATAGGGTTTGCTTCTCGTCGGTGCACAGGTGTTCAGTTCGGTTGCGCCGATACGTGATCGACGCCTCGCCCATAGGAATATTCGCTTCAGGGGATGAGGGCCGACTAAATTCAGCCTGAGAGAAGGTTAACCTCGCGCTCCGCCTGTTTGCATGCTGTCAGAAGCGCTTTGCGGTGCCTGCGACTGGCCAGTAGTGCGCAGGCCCGTCGCACTCGTGCGGTCCGATCGTGCGTGAGGCCGGGCTCCCACGTCCCATGGGGAGCAGTGACATCCTATTCGCGTTCGAGCTTGTTCGTCCCCCCAAGAGACCGCCCTGTCATGGAATCCAATTGCAGGACACCTATAGCGAATCGAGCCGCAACAGAAGGGATACGCCATGAAGGGTTCACGTAACGTTTCACCGGACGAAGGAGCAGCCGAAAGAGCAGCGGGACTGGAGCGTGGCAGTCCATCCCATCACCTCGTCCCCTATGGCCGGCGGAGGCGTGCCTTGGTTATGTTGGTCCTTGGGTTGTTCGTGGCCTCTGGCTGTGGTCTCGCGGGCCTGGGATTGTTCCCACTCGAGCCAAGCAACGGCAATGGCGATTCGACGGAGCCTTCGGCGACCGATCCGAATGAGAGAGTCGATCCGAACGATCCCAATGATGGCGTCGATCGCGGAGATCCAAACGAAACGATCGACGACACCCCGATGCTCCCGACGCCCAACTTCCCCGATCCGCCGACCCTCCCCGGTCCCAACGTGCCGGATCTGCCGGGCACGAACCCATTCTCGGATCCGCCCGAGCCGCCGTTCTTCTCCGGCTTCTGACGGAGCTGAGGCGAGCAGGGGCCGCAGGCCCCTCACTGGTGGGAAGAATGATGGGCAGTTCAGGCTTATTCGGCTCTTGCTTCGGACTTGCTTTGGACGGCGTAGGCGGGTTGGCCTCCGAGGGTGGTGAGGACTCGGTCCACCGCTTGGGCCACGAGCGTAAACACAACGGGAATGACGATGAGCGTCAGGAGCGTCGTGGCCATCAGGCCGGCCGCGACGGCGACACCGAGTGGGGCCCTCGCCTCGCCGCCGGCCCCATAGCCCAGGGCGATGGGCATCATGCCGAGGACGGTGGAGATCGTCGTCATGATCACGGGCCGAAAGCGGATTCGCGCCGCCTCCTTGGTGGATTCGATCAGGTTGCGCCCGCCCTCGGCGAGGAGTCGGTTCGTGTAGTCGACCATCAGGATCGCGTTCTTGGTGGCCATGCCGACCAGCATGATCATCCCGATGAAGCTGAAGATGTTCAGCGTCATGCCCAGGGCCCAGAGCGCGGCGAACGCTCCCACGCCGGCCAGTGGCAGCGTCAACAGGATGACCAGCGGCTGAAGGAACGACTCGAATTGCCCCGCGAGGACGAGGTAGACGAAGATCACCGAGAAGACCAGCGCGAGGGTGAGGTAGTAGAAGGATTCCTGGAAGTCCTTGGCGCGGCCGGTGACGGTGTGCTGAAAGCCGCCGGGGAGGGTTCGGTCGAAATAGTCTTGGAGCTTGCTCAGGGCCGAGCCCAGGGCGACGCCGGGCGGGTTCGACGCCGAGAGCGTCGCCGACCGCAAACGGTTGAAGCGATGGATTTCGCTCGGGCCGACGGTCTCCTCGTAGACGACCAGGTTCTTCAGCGAGGCCAGTTGCCCGTCCTCCGTGCGGACGTAGAGCCTGCCGATCCCCGACGGGATCATCTCGCCCTTGGTGACGATCTCAGGAATGACCTCATAGCGCTCGTTGGCTCGCTCGATCTCGGAGATGTCCGGCTCTCCCAGCAGGAAGCGCAGGGTGTGGGAGATCTCCGCGACGGACACCGCCATCTGCGAGGCCTTGTCGCGAAGGATGCGGACCTCGATTTGGGGCTTGTTCATCTTCAGGTCCGAGTCCACACCGACGTACTCGGGCTGCGAGCGCATCCAGTCCAGGATGACGGCCTGCCGTTCGGCGAGCCGGTCGATGTCGGTGTGCTGCAGCACGACTTGGAGCTCCGCCCCGCGACCTCCGATCGGTGTGGCGGTGTTCATCACGTAGGCCATGCCGTCGGGGACGCCGGCGAGCCTCTCGCGCAGCGCTTGCATGATTTCGTTCTGCGCGCGGCGGCGCTCGCCGCGCCCCACGAGATGGACGAACATGAACCCTTCGTTGACCTTGCCGGGGCCCGCGCCGCGAGACAGTCCGATGGCCATGAAGAACCGGTCGACCTCGGGCACGTCGGCGACCACGGCCTCAATGCGTGCGGCGTAGGTGTCCGTGAAGCTGAGCGTCGATCCCTCCGGCGTTTCGAATCGGATCATGAACTCCGAACGGTCGATCGGCGGCTGAAACTCGGTGGTGAGCTGCCGGTAGAAGAGGACCATCAAACCCGCCATCGCCATCGCGAGCAGCACGGTGAGACCCCGGTGCCGGAAGGCGCGCTCCAACGTCCAGGCGTACAGGTTCTGGTTCGCGTCGAGGATCCGCTGCGTAAGGCGATACCAGCGGCTTTCGGTCTTGGTCCGGCGGAGCAGGCGCGAGCAGAGCATCGGCGTGAGCGTCAGCGCGGTGAAGGTCGAGGCGAAGACGGTGACGGCCACGGTCAGGCTGAACTCGAAGAAGAAGCGGCTGATCAACCCGGCGGTGAACGCGACGGGGATGAACACCGCCGCGAGCGCCAAGGTGTTCGCGATGTTGGGAAACGCGACCTCGCCCGTGCCGACGCGGGCCGCTTCCGGACGGTCCTCCTCGTTCGCCAGATGGCGGTGGGTGCTCTCGAGGACGACGACGGCGTCGTCGATGACGATGCCGATCGAGAGGATCAGCCCGAGCAGCGTGAGCACGTTCAGGCTGAAGCCGAAGGTGTAGATCATCGCAAGCCCGCCGAGCAGCGACGTCGGGATCGCCACCACCGCGATGAGCGTGCCGAGCACGCTCCGCAGGAACGCGAGGACGACCAGGGCGACGAGGCCCGTGGTCAGGAAGATCGTGACGAGAAGGTCGTTCACGCTCTGCGCGATGTAGGTC
>CAZKCX010000378.1:0-6952 GCA_964550865.1 uncultured Planctomycetales bacterium | reverse complement strand
TCGCGAACTACCTCATGGACCTGATGGAGGACGCGGATCTGCGTAAGCGGATGGGCGAGGCGGCCCGCAAGCGCGTGACCGAACTCTTCGACTACCGCGTCGTCGCACGGCGGTTCGTGGAGATCGTCTCCCGTCGATTGGGGATCGACTGACCGATGAGCAAACACCGCACAGAGGACATCGAGCGGGCCCGATCCGCAGCCCTCGACGTGTTGCTGCACAACGCGCACGGGCCATGCCGTGGACTCTTCCGGACGGCCGGTTGGGCCTATCCCGAACCCTATACACGGGACATCATGATTGCCTCGTTGGGCGTCCTCGTCTCGGGGAACGAAAGGCTCGTTAAGGCCCTCCGGCGCGTCCTGGAGACGCTCGCCAAGAACCAGACCCCGCGAGGCCATATCCCCTCGCTGGCGCATGACCCGTTGGACCGCGGCGCCAGCGACACCACGCCGTTGTTCTTGATAGGGGCAGGCCTGGTTCGGCAGGCGACGGGCGAGAAGGACTTCCTCGACGAGGCGGTCCGCAAGGCCCTTGTCTGGATGGAGTACCAGAGTCCCGACGACGTGATCATGGTCTCGCAAGAGCCGACGAGCGACTGGCGGGACGAGCACTGGGTCCTTGGCTTCGGACTCTACGTCAACGCGCTCGTCTACATCTACCTGCGGCTGCACGAGGACCACAAGAGCGCCGACACGCTCCGGCAGATGATGAACCGGTTCGACATCCGCGGGGGCAAGCGCCAGAAGCACGTCCACGAAGGGATGGTCGTCAAGCACAAGCCGTACTACGCGCTGTGGGCGTACAAGGGCATGAACAACGAGCGATTCGACCTGCTCGGCAACAGCCTGGCGATCCTGTCCGGCATTGCCTCCCCCACTCGCGCCAAAGAGATGGTCGCGTGGATCGAGGCCGAGTGCGACCACCTCCGGGAGCAGGACGAGCTCACCGTCGATCTGCCCCCGTGCCTGATTCCCTATCTGCGCCCGGGCGATCCGGATTGGCGCCCCCGGTACGAGCAGTACAACCTCCCCGGCGAATACCACAACGGGGGCGTGTGGCCTTTCATCTGCGGCTTCTACATCGCCGCGCTCGTCGCCGCCGGTCGATTGCGGCTGGCCCAGACGAAGCTCGCCGCCCTGACGAAGCTGGTCGTGCCGGCCCGGGAGAAAGACGTGGACTACGGCTTCAACGAGTGGATTCGTGCCCAAACCGGCGAGCCCGCGGGCCAGGATTGGCAGACGTGGTCGGCGGCCATGTACCTCTACGCAGTCGAGTGCGTGCGAACGCAGTCCACACCGTTCTTCCAGGATATGCGCGACAGGCACCGTGCCGGCACAGACCGCGCGTAGGCGGCCGGTGGATTGGCCTGCTCAGCTCCGATCCCGCCGCTGCCCTCGTGCCGTCGTCATCCAGCCGAAGCCGACCATCATCGCACAGAGCACCAGCACGGCGGCCGGGAGACACGGCATGGCCGGCAGCGGGGCGGTCGGGTCGATGTTGCTTGGAATCGGCTTGGGCTCGGGGCAATCGAGGACCGGCGTGCTCACCGGCTCGCCCGGGGAATAGGCGTTCAGCTCGTCGGGCGTCAGTACGAAACCACGGACCTTGCCCTGGTACGAGCCGACGCCGACAATCTGCCCGAGATTGTTGATGGCGTAGGCTACACGGACGACCCAGCCCGATCCCTCGGGCAGCAATGCGTTCAGATCGATCATCTCTCCGTCTTGCCAGACAAACGCCAGGCGGCCGCCGGCGGGGCCGTACGACGAGCCCACCACCTGGCCGAGCTCGTTGATGTCGTGGGCGATGCTCGTCGGGCCACCAAGTGTGCCCAGATCGGTCATGGCACCGTCGGACCAGAGGAAGGCGTGCTCGAGGATCTCGGCCGTCTCGGCCGTGCCCACGATCTGTTCCGCGTTGTTGATCGCTCGTGCACTGCTGGTCAGTCCGCCCAACGTCCCGAGGTCCGTCATCACACACTCACGCCACAGGAACGCGTGCTTGAGGCCTTCCACGGTCAGGGAATCGCCGACGACCTGTCCCGAGTCGTTCACCCCGTAGGCGGCGCTCTCGAGCCCGCCCAACGTGCCCAACCGGACCAGCTTGCCCTCTCGCCAGAGCACGGCCCGTTGCTCGTCGGCGTCGGCGGGATTGGAGGAGCCCGCCGCCAGTCCGTTTCCGCTGATGGCGTGGGCGACCGTCTCGGCCTGTGTGCCCGCGATCCCTCCGAGGCCCGTGAACGAGCCGTCGTCCAGGAGAAACGCGCCCACCCCCGGGAGCCCCGAGCGCTCCGCGTAGCCCGCGATCACGCCGGCGGGATCGATCGCGTTCGCGCGACTGCTCAAGCTTCCTAGCGTCTCGATTCCGGTGAGGTCCTGCTCGAACCAGAGGAAGGCCTTGTATACGCCCTCCGCGTCCTGTGCCCAGCCGACGGCCTGCCCGGCATCGTTGATGTCGAACGCGGCCGAGTTCGTGCCGCCCAGGTCACCGACATCGACGATCGTGTAGCCCGTCGGGGGCAGGGGCTTCTGCGCGTCGCACGCGTCGCCCACGCCGTCCCCGTCGGCGTCCTTCTGCAGCGGGTTGGGCACGTTCGGGCAGTTGTCCTCCACATCGGGGATCCCGTCACCGTCGCTGTCGGTGTCGTCCATGGGATCGCAGGCATCGCCGATTCCGTCCCCGTCGACGTCTTCCTGGTTCGGGTTGGGCGTGTCGGGGCAGTTGTCGCAGTCGTCCGGGATTCCGTCGCTGTCGGAATCGGTTTCACAGGCGTCGCCGAGACCGTCGCCGTCGCAATCCTGTTGGTCCGGGTTCCACGTGTCGGGGCAGTTGTCGTCGTCGTCGGGTATGCCGTCCCGGTCGCGGTCGGGGTCGGAGGCCTCCGGCGTCATGAGAAAGGCGTGGATCGCCTCGCCCTGCATGCCCCATCCGACGATCTCGCCGTCGTCGTTGATCCCGTGTGCCCAGAGCAGCGAATCCCAACCGTGGCCCGACGGCAGGAGCGAGATCAGCTCGAGCGGGTCCTGGCCGAGCTGATACAGGAGTGCGATGCCGTCATGGGTCCCAACCGCCTCGCCGTTGTTGTTGATGTCTAGCGCCTTGCCGTCGCCCAGGCTCGTCATGGAGCCGCCCTCCCAGAGGAAGGCCTGCGAGCCGGATTCGCCGACGATCAGTCCGTAGTCGTTGATGCTCCAGGCGATGCTCTCTTCTTCGGGGCCCAGCGTGCCCAGGAGCAGCGTATTGCCCTCGTTCCAGTGAAAGGCGACCCATCGCGGAGAGGCCCCGTATATCTTCGCGGAACCCACGATCTCTCCTAGATTGTTGACGCCGTGGGCCCGGCTCTCGTCGGCATCCTGGAGGTTGAGGCCGAAAAGCTCTTCTCCAGACCAGTAGGCGGCTTGGTCCAGGCCGTCGCTGTCCTCCGCGTACCCGACGATGATCTGTCCGTTGTTGATGTCATAGGCGCGGCTGCTGTGATAGTTCGGATCGGAGAATCCCGGCAGCTCGACGAAGCTGCCGTCGGGGTACCACCACAAGGCCCGATCGATGTAATAGTCCGTCGCCCAGCCGACGGCGTTGCCGAAGTCATCGAGCCCGTGGACCTCGAAGGCGTAGAACATCGACGGACCACTACGCGAGAGGAGCTGCGAGCCGTCGTAGTAAAAACCGGAGCCGTCGGACGCACCGACGCAACGTCCCGTCCCGTTGATGTCGTAGCCGTAGCTGTAGCCGTACTGTCCCCCCGAGAACGTGCCGAGGTCGATGATGGTGTACGAGGCGCCGGCCGGATCGGCCCCGAGTACAACGACACCGGAGCAAAGCAAGGCGGCGGCCATCGAGACGACGAACAGTCGATTGCGCGTCATGACATACCCTCTGGGGCGCGGGTTCCCGCGCGACGACGAATGATCCTGTAGGTTCCGAAGACTGGGAGCGTCCCCCTCCCCGCACGTGCCCGACCTGCATCCTTCGCGACGGCTTGAGGGGAGCCCGAAGCCCAAGCCCAAGCGAAGAGGGCACGTAACTGTAATGCTATCAAGCGACTAGGCCGAAGTCTACCCGGAAGTTTCCCCCGCCGGGAGCCGACAAGGCATGCCCGACGCTTTGCCCGCCGTTAAGCCTTTGCGTTACCATGACTAGCGGTGGACGCGCGCCCCGCTCCCGCGGGCGCCTTTCCTCGCCCAAGAGCCCTGGGATCTCGGCAATGAACGGCCGGCAATTCCTCGATCGCTTCCGTCATGCCACATTGGAGGCAGGCCTGCTCCAACCCGGCGAAACGATCGCCGTGGCCGTCTCGGGAGGCCCGGACTCGATCGCCATGCTGCACGCACTGGCCGCCCTGAACCGTTCCGACCGGCTCGAATGGTCTCTCCATGTCGCGCACCTGAACCACGCCATCCGTGGTGACGCGGCCCGCGCCGACGCCGAGTTCGTCGCCGCCGAGTGCCGCAAGCTTGAGTTGCCCTGCACCATCGAGACCGAGGACGTCCCTTCGCTGGCGAGGGACTCGCGTCGCTCGATGGAGGAGGCCGCCCGCGCCTGTCGGTACGCGTTTCTCCGCCGCGTCTGCGAGGAGGTCGGCGCCCGCTCCGTGGCGGTCGCGCAGCATGCGGACGATCAGGTCGAGACCGTGCTGCATCACATCCTCCGGGGAACGGGCGTCCGCGGCCTGGGCGGAATGGCTCCGTCGCGCCCGATCGCGCCGGACAGCGACATTCGCGTGGTCCGTCCGATGCTGGGCTTCCGGCGGGCCGAGATCGTGGCGTACCTGGAGGCTGAAGGAATCCCCTACCGCGTGGACGCCTCCAACGCCTCGAACGACTACACCCGGAACCGCCTGCGCAACGTCGTGCTGCCGCTGCTCCGGGAGCAGGTCAATCCCCAGGTGGATGAAGCGCTGCTTCGGCTGGCCGTCCAATCGCAGGGATGGGTGGGGGAATTCGATGCGGTCGTGGCCCGCGAGTTCGAATCCACGCTGGTTTCGCGCGCCGCAGGCCGCCTCGTCCTACGCGTTTCTGAATTAACCGCCCGGCGGTCGTGGATGCAGGCGGAGATCGTCCGGACGGCGTGGGACGCCTTGACGGGCGGGGACGCGCTCGAGACCGAGGGGTCGGCTCCGCAGCTTGCGTTCGATGCCATCCAGGAGGTGCTGGAGTTGGCCCGAAGACCCGAGAGCGGAAACGAGCTGCACCTGCCCGCGGACACGGTGGTGCAGCGACGCTACGACGAGCTGATCTTCCGGCGGGCGGATCCGGCCGAGCCTTCGCCGCAGTCCCTACGGATCGAGCGGACCCTATCGGTCCCCGGCCGGTGTCATCTTCCCGAACTCGGGATCGCCATCGCCGCCGAGGTCCGAGAGCGTACGAGCGGCGACGACGCGGCGAATCTCGCGGGCAAATCATCGGACGAGGAGAGCATGGACCTCGATCGCGTCGACGACGCGTTGTCGGTTCGACCGCCACGGCCGGGGGATCGGATGACGCCGCTCGGCGCGCCGGGGAGCAAGAAGCTCAGCGACTTCTTCACCGACGCAAAGATCCCACCCGAGGAGCGCGAGCGTGTCGCCATCGTATGCGATCAGTCGGGGCCGATCTGGATCGTCGGGCATCGCATCGCCGATCGCGTCAAGCTGACGGAGTGCACGCGTCGCGTGCTCCGGCTGTACGTCGAGCGCTTGGGCTACGCCTAACACTACAGCGCAAGGTCGACCAAATCGCAGACTTGATCGGCGTTTTCGCCAGCGGTAGAGGGGGTGCCCACGCCCAGAAGCCACTACCTTGCGCTGTAGTGTTAGTACCGCGTTTCAGGAATCTTCGACTACGGACAGGGCCGCACACGTCACTGTCGCTGCCCGAGCCGCTCGTGGCGAGCCAAGTCGAGCCGCCGGATTCCTCCGGCGCGGCCGCGCGGCATGAATGCCGCGGCTCGGGCCGGTAGTCGCGTGACGGCGCCCGCTCGCCGCGGTACGATCGTCATCATGCCCAAACCGCAGGAATACCTTCGGCCGGAGGTCATCAGTCAGGTGCAGCGCCTCGACCTGCGGGCCCAGTTCGTGGTGGAGGGGTTCCTGGCCGGCCTGCATCGCTCACCCTTTCACGGTTTCAGCGTCGAGTTCAGCGAGCACCGCAAGTACGTCCCGGGCGACGACACCCGCCTGCTCGACTGGAAGGTCTGGGGCAAGACCGACCGATTCTACATCCGCAAATACGAGGCCGAGACGAACCTCGACACCTATCTGCTCGTCGACCTGTCCGGCAGTATGGACTATCCCGAGATGACCGAGCCGGACATCGAAGCCGGGCGGTTGCGAAAGATCGACTACGTCATCTGCCTGGCCGCGGCGATCGGCCACATGCTGATCCATCAGCAAGACGCGGTGGGGCTGGTCACGTTCGCCGAGAAGCTCCAGGGCTGGCTGCCGCCCAAGAGCAAGCGGACCCACCTGCTGGACATCCTCTCGCAGCTGGCGAACATCCGCCCCTACGGCGACACCCGCCTCGCCGCGGCGATCCACGAGACGGCAGACCGCGTCCGCAAGCGCGGGCTCATGGTGCTCTTCAGCGACTTGCTGGCGGACGAGCCGGAGGACGTGGTCGAGGCGTTGCATCACCTCCGCTATCGGGGGCACGACCTCATCGTCTTCCACGTGCTCAGCGAGGCCGAGGCGACCTTTCCGTTTCGCGGGCCGCGCCGGTTCGTGGACGTCGAGTCGGACGTGAGCATCGACGCCGATGCCGCCGCGATCCGTGCCGCCTACCTCGAGGAGCTGGAACGCTTCATCGAGCGCTACCGCACCAAGACGACGGCGTTACAGGCCGACTTCGTGCCCGTCCACACGGGCATGACGTTCGACAAGGCCCTGATGCGATTCCTGATCGGGCGCCAGCGACGGTTCTAGTACCGTGTTTCACAAGTAGCACGACTATGGCAATGTCCATGCGTGCCACGG
>CAZKCX010000377.1:0-6954 GCA_964550865.1 uncultured Planctomycetales bacterium | reverse complement strand
CTGGACGAGCGTGAGCTGGCTGCGGTGATAGACCTGGATGCCGAACTGCTCCATCCACTGCGATTGGTCGACGTGGCCGGTGTACATGCCCATGCTCGGCCCGTCGAACTCGCCGTAGCGCTGGCCGTTGAGTGCCAGGGCGGCCTGGATGCCCTTCTGGCGCTCGTCGGGGTCGTGCTCGCGGAGGAACTTGTCGATCTCGGCCTGAACCTTCTTGTTCGAGACGTCGCCGAGGACGCGGCCGAACGGGCGTCCGATCTCCGCCAGCGTGCCGGCGGAGGCGAAGAACGCGACCCAGCCCGGGTGCGAGGGGTTGATGTTGCCGAGCTGGAGGATCGGTACGTCGATGCCGATCAGGTTGGCGACCTGGGCGGTGAGGTCGGGGTAGCTCCATACGCAGAAGTTGAAGACGGCCACGTCGATGTCGGCCCGCTGGAACTTGGCGGCCGCCTGCTGTGCGGTCTTCCAGTTCCACACGACCTTCGGCGCGATGGTGACCTTGTGCTTCTTCCGCTTGAAGTAGCCGGACAGTTTCTGCTCGAAATCCTTGCAGGTCTTCTCGGTGGCCTTGGCGACGCGTCTTCGTCCGTCGGTGAAGGATACGATGCCGATCTTCATCTTTGGGGGCTCCTTATCGATGGGCTCGGAAGGGCTGTCGTTCATTCGCGCCATGTATTGGCACTACGCGACATTCAATCGGCGCGGCGATTCGTTGTCAACATGCCAAGGCGAGCGAAACGCCGCCGCTTGCTTGCCTTGATTTGAGCGCGAATACCACGATCTCCCGATGGGGAGGGTGAAGCCCCCACCCAAGAGGACACCTTCGTGGCTGCAGGAGGTCTCCTTTTTGACTGTCGCATCATTCCGGCGTGGTTGCTGAAGGTTTCCTGCCTCACCGTCGCATCATTTCGGCTGCCGCAAGAGATCCGGCGGCCGACGAAGACGTGACGCACCTCGACCGGAGCGTTATTCAGAGCCGGGCCGTCTTCGGCCCGGTCGGCTACCCTCCACGACAAACAGGGACCGGCCAGAGGACAGGCCGGCACGGCAGCAGCTCCTCGCAAGGGGCTCTGCGTACTGGGGTTCTTTGACAGTACGTGGAATTGCCTGCCCCACCTCCATCATGTGAAGAACCGAGCGGACCTCAGTCCGTCTTGAAGCAAACGCCGTGAAGACGGTCGAAACTCACTGGGAAGAAAGGGCAGCCCGCTTCTTGGCGACGTGCAGCGCGATCAGGTTCCGCGTTCGCGTCAGCGACGGCTTACGCTTCATCACGGCCGTCGTCATGAGATCGAGGATACGCGGATCCCATTGGCAGAGCTCGGCCCAATCGATGACGGTCAGGCCCGGATCCTTGTCGGAGCTCACGCGATGGCCGAAGAGCGGGTCGTCCCTCGAGCCGTTCCACATCTTCTCGATGAGCGTCTTGGCCAGGCGCTCGCCGTCCGTATCGTCGAAGACCACTCCGCGGCGAATGGCGTCGACGACGAAGCCGACGTCGATATGTCCATGGGAACGGTCTTCATAGCCGCTGTGGTCGGGGCGACCGTTCTCGACCCAGTCCCAGTAGTACCACTCGTAGGCGTCGTCGACGACGCGGAGCGCGCGCTCGAAATTCTTCGCCATGGCAACGGCCCGCTTGCGATAGAGATCATTCTGGGTCGCGTCGGCGAGGACGAGCCAGGCCCGTGCGATCGCGAGGTACTGGTTATGGGGAAGAATCCGGTTGGGATAGCGCTGCGTGGGCTCCGGGCTGAAGCGATACGCGCCCGCCCCGCCGAGCGTGTCGATCCACGACTTCTCGTTGCCGATCAGGAAGTGCTTCTCGATGACGGGAAGGTACTCCTCGGCCTTGGCGCGGTAGCGATCGCCTTTGGGACGCTTCAGGGCGGCCTCGACAAAGTGGGAGACCGGCATGAGCACCATACCCTGGTGGACGACGTATTCGATGGCCTCGGGCGCGGTCGTCCAGATGCAGAACGTATCGCCCTGACGCGCCTTGCCGGCGATCTTGACGACCACATGCGGCGCGACCGTGATCGGTTTCCCGCTCTCATAGGCGGCCTTCGTGACGAGCTCCTTGCCCGTGGTGGCATTTCGTATGGCGTAGCTGTCGTCGTCGTGGAAGACGACCAGGTAGCGATGGCCGGTGACCTCGGCCGCGTCCTTGCCCTTCATGATCTTCGCGGTAGGCACGTCGATGGTGGCCGTGCCGCGGTTGTGCAGCGGTTCCGCCCGGACCAGGGCCGTGCTGTATCGCTTCGTCTGCCACGACTTGTAGCCGTCGCCGTCGTGGTCGGTCAGGTTGGCGATCATGCGATCGAAGTGCGCGGTGATCTTGTCCCACCAATGGGTGTCCCCCGTCAGCTCGTACAGGTACCCGTAGCTCAGCAGCCAAGAGGATTCGCCCCAGCCGAGGGTGTTGGACGCGGCAGACTCGGAATCGCCCTTGCCGTCGTTGTAGGCCTGGTCCCGGGCCTTGAAGTCGTCGACGAGTTCGGCCAGGGGCGGAAGCGGTGCGGCCTCCGCGGCCGGGGCGATCAAGATTACGGTGATCCAGAGCGAGAGGAGAATGCGTGACATGAGCGGTCTCCTGGTATGGCCGTGTGGTTCCCGAGCACGCTGCGTACTTCGCTTTTCCACTATATGTGCAAACCAATGAGGTTCCTAGGGCGTCGGTTGTGGCCGGCGCGGATTCGCGTACCATACAGTGTTGTCAATCACGTTTCTTGGAGTGACCGCCATGAGTGAAGGGACATCGAAAAGGGGACGCGTCTGGCCCGTGATCAAGGGCATTGCCGCCGGTGTCGGGTTTGTTGTGATCGTGGTCGTGCTGATGATGTGGCTGATGGGCACGTTCAGCCCGAAGATCGGTCGGGCACAGGAGACCGAGCCGGTCGGTCGTCCGATCGGCGATACGCCGTTGGCGGAAGTGCGCCGGATCACTGTACCCGTAACGGAATCCGCCGTCGGCAGCATCGAGGCGGTACGGCAGTCCGAGGTGGCATCGAAGATTCGCGCCAACGTCATCGAGGTCAACATCCAGGCGGGGCAGTTGGTGGACGAGGGTGAGGTGCTGATCCGCCTCGACGATGAGGACCTCAAGGCTCGCGTGCAGCAGGCCAAGGCGGCCGTCATCGCGGCCGAGGCCAAACGCGATCAAGCGAAGATCGAGATGCAGAGGATGCGGCGTCTGGACGAGCAGGACGCCGCCGCGAAGATCGAGATCGAGCGGACCGCCACCGCGCTGAAGACCGCCGAAGCCGAGCTCAATCAGGCCGAACAGCAGCTCGAGGAGGCCAAGACGATCCTCGGCTACGCCACCATCAAGAGCCCGATGAAGGGACGGATCATCGACAAGCAGGTGGAGCTGGGCGACACGGTGACGCCGGGCCGCGTCCTCGTGACGCTCTACGACCACACGCGGATGCAGCTGGTGGCGAGCGTTCGCGAGTCGCTGACGCAGCGACTCGAGGTCGGCCAGAAGATCGGCGTTCGCGTGGAATCGTTGGACAAGACGTGCATGGGAACGATCAGCGAGATCGTGCCGGAGGCCGAGTCCGCCAGCCGGAGCTTCTTGGTGAAGGTCACGGGGCCGTGCCCGCCTGGGGTCTATCCCGGGATGTTCGGGCGGCTCCTGATTCCCCTCGACGACGAGCAGGTCCTGGTGATTCCGCGAGCGGCCGTGCGGCGCGTCGGCCAACTCACGATGGTGGAGGTCGTGAAAGACAATCGGCTGCACCGTCGGGCGGTGCAGCTCGGCCCGCCACGGGGGGACGACGTGCAAGTGCTGTCCGGGTTGAGCCAGGGCGAGAAGGTGGCCGTCCGTTCCGCCTCGCAACCGACCGGTAAGGGGGCGTGACCATGGCCGACGAGTCCAAGAACGGCAGCAGCAGCTCGGGTCACGCCTCACGAGGCGAGCAGCACGGCTTCACGAACGCCGTCGTGAAGGCCTTCCTGCAGTCGAACCTCTCCGTCATTCTCATCTTGCTGGCCGCGGCCGTCGGGGTTACCGCCCTGATGATCACGCCGCGCGAGGAAGAGCCGCAGATCATCGTCCCGCTGGCGGACATCTTCGTGAGTTTCCCGGGGCATTCCGCCGAGGAGGTAGAGCAGCTCGTCTCCACCCCCTTGGAGAAGCTGCTCTACCAGATCGACGGCGTGGAGTACGTCTATTCCATGTCGAAGGAAGGCCGGGCGATCATCACCGTTCGCTTCTATGTCGGCGAGGACCGGGAGCGGAGCTTCGTCAAGCTCTACAAGCGGATCGACGAGAACATCGACATCGTGCCGCCGGGCGTGACGGGGTGGGTCATCAAGCCGGTCGAGATCGACGACGTGCCCATCGTGACGTTAACGCTCCGTGGGGCGGATCGCGACGCCTATATGCTGCGCCGCGTGGGCGAGGAGATCGTCGATCGACTGGCGACGGTGGAGAACATCTCGCGGGCGTATGTCCTCGGCGGTGAGCGGCGAACGGTGAACGTCTACCTCGATCCGGCGCGCATGCGGGGCTACAGCGTCTCGCCGCTTTCGATTCAACGCGCGATTCGAGGAGCGAATGTCACGCGGACGGCCGGCGAGTTCGAGCGAAACGACGAGGTCTTCCGCGCGGAGGCGGGCGAGGCGTTCGTCCGAGCCGGCGAGCTGCGCGAACTGGTCGTGGGTGTCTTCGACGGTCGGCCGGTGTTCCTGAAGGACGTCGCCCGCATCGAGGACGGGCCCGACGAGGTCGACAGCTACGTCCGCCACGGATGGGGTCCGGCCCGCGGCTTCACGACGCATCATGGGTTCACGGGGACGCTGATCGGCCCGCCGGCGCCGGGGGCGGAGGAGCCGCCCGGTGGTGTTTCCGCGCCCGCCGTGACGATCGCCCTGGCCAAGAAGCGAGGCACCAACGCCGTCTGGGTGGCCGAGGAAATCCTCGCACTCGCCGAAGACCTCAAGCGCGACGTCATCCCCGACGACATCGAGGTCGTCATCACGCGGAACTACGGGCTGACCTCCGACGAGAAGGTCAACGAGCTGGTCGAGGCGCTCGGCGTGGCGATCTTCATCGTGATCGCGCTGCTGGTGCTGGGGCTGGGGTGGCGCGAGGCGATCATCGTCGCGGTGGCGGTGCCGGTGGTGTTCGGCCTGACGCTCACGGTAAACCTGCTGTTCGGCTACACGATCAACCGCGTGACGCTCTTCGCGCTGATCCTCTCGTTGGGCCTGCTCGTGGACGATCCGATCGTGGACGTGGAGAACATCTCGCGGCACTTCGCGATTCGCAAGAAGGCGACGCGGCGGATCGTGCTCGAAGCCGTCGCGGAGATCCGTCCGCCGCTGATCTCGGCCACGTTCGCGGTGATCGTCTCCTTCCTGCCCATGTTCTTCATCACGGGCATGATGGGGCCATACATGCGGCCCATGGCGCTGAACGTGCCGGTGACGATGCTCATGTCGATGATCGTCGCGTTCACGATCACGCCGTGGATCTCATATCACCTGCTCCGGCGCGGCTATCGGAAGGGGGAGATCGATACGTCGTCGGTGGAGGTCGACCTCGACGACGAGAAGGCCATCAAGCAGAGCGTGCTCTACAAGATCTTCTACCCGCTGATGGCCCCCTTGCTGAAGTCGCGGGGCAGGGCGTGGTTGTTCCTCGGCGTGGTGGGTGTGCTCTTCCTGGCTTCGTGCTTGCTGGCGGCCACGCGCCGGGTCCCGCTCAAGATGCTGCCGTTCGACAACAAGAACGAGCTACTGCTCGTGTTGGACTTCGACGAAGGCACAACCCTGGAGCGGAGCGACGCGGCCGTCCGCGAGTTCGAGGCCTACCTGTCGAAGGTTCCGGAGGTGACGGACTTCACGTCGTACGTGGGGCTGGCCTCGCCGATGGACTTCAACGGGCTCGTCCGGCATTACTACCTCCGCCAGGGTCCGAACGTCGGCGAGATCCGCATCAACCTCGTCGGGAAGAAGAACCGCCGCCGGCAGAGCCACGGCCTCGGGCTGCGGCTACGCGACGATCTGACCGCGATCGCCAATCGCCATGGCGTGGTGCTGTCGATCGTGGAGACGCCGCCGGGCCCGCCCGTAATCGCGACCCTGACCGCGGAGATCTATGGCCGGCCGCGCCACGCCCACGAGGACCTCATCGGTGCGTCCGAGGTCGTGGCCGCCCGCATGAAGGCCGAGCCGGCCGTTGTGGACGTCGATACGACGGTCGAGGCCGGCTGGCGGAAGTTCGTGTTCGTCACGGACAAGGAGAAGGCCGCCCTCAACGGCGTGACGGTCCAGCAAGTGGCCGAGACGATTCAGATCGCGCTGGAGGGCGCCACGGTGGGGCTTGTCCACCATCCGGACGAACGCAATCCGCTCCGCATTCGGGTTCGCTTGCCGCGGGCCGAGCGTTCCAGCGCCCACGAGCTTTCGCGGATCTACGTTCAGGGATCGGAAGGTCGATTCGTGCCGCTCGCCGAGCTCGGCCACTGGAAGCGCGAGCAGGTGGACAAGACGATCTACCACAAAAACCTTTGCCGGGTGGTCTACGTCTTTGCCGAGCTGGCCGGGCGACCGCCCGCCGAAGGCGTCGTCGACATCCAGGCGGACCGGGTCGTCGATGCCTCCGCGCGCCCCGCGAATGTCGCCGCCATCGGCAACGGCTGGATCGAGCAGGCCGAGCCGCGCCCGGTGGAGGGGCGATCGTTCTTCGACAACGGCAGCGGCATCGCCTGGGCCGTGCCCGAGGGCATCGACGTGATCTTCTCCGGGGAGGGCGAATGGCAGATCACGCTCGATGTATTCCGCGATCTGGGGTTGGCGTTTGCCGCGGCGCTCATCGGGATCTACATCATCCTGGTGGCCCAGACCGGCTCGTTCGCGATTCCGGTCGTGGTGATGCTCGCGATCCCGCTCACGATGATCGGCATCATGCCGGGCTTCTGGCTGCTAAACGTGGTGGTCGACCGT
>CAZKCX010000376.1:0-6960 GCA_964550865.1 uncultured Planctomycetales bacterium | reverse complement strand
GACCACCCCTCGGACGGCGAGGGTGATCAGCAGCAAAAGCAGCAGCACGCCCACGGCAAAGCTCAGGATCGGCCACGAGCTCCGCAGGATCTCATCCGCTTGCGGCGCGGCCGAGCCGATGATCGCCACAAACAGTCCGACGATAACGATGGCGCCGATCGATCCCCGCAGGTTGCCCGGCAGGGGGGCCATCCGGACGCTCAGGCAAACGACCAGATACAGGAAACCGATCGTCTTCCAGTGCGTGAGATTCGCTTGCAGGACCGCTTCGACCAGTCGCTCCAGCAGCGTGATGCTATCGCGAAGCATCGCCCAAAACGCCCCGAGCGACGTGGGCAGGCTCTGGGCGACGATCTGATCCGACACGCCGCTGACGATGTCGCCCCCCAGCGCGCTCGTGGCGACGTAGAGGCCGATCGCGCAGGCGACCAGCGGCAGCATCGCGACCAGGATCGGACCGACAATGGGGATCTTGGGCTGGGCCTTCTCGTCCATCTGCGGCTCGCCCGCCTCATCGTCCTTCATGAGTGTTGTGTTGTTGACCGTGCCGCCGCTGATGAGCAGGCCCATGATCCGGCCGAGCTGCGCCAGGAGGGTACCCGGCAGCAGGATCGAATTCACGACCCGGGGTCTGACCATGCCCGACCAGAGCTGATGGACGCCCCAGGCGACGAAGACAATCACCAGAAGCCAAAACGTCATGGCCAGGTAGAACATCAGCGTCTCCTTTGGTGCAGGGGAAGTCTGCACCCTCGCTCTACAACCAGTTATCGGCCGTGGATGGCAGAATAGTTGAAGGGGGATCGGAAAGCGGTTTTCTGCTACCGCAAGCCCTCATGGGGATTGAACTTGAGTCCTTCTGATGGTATCAATTGGGAGACAGGACACTTCGCGTTCACGCTCCGGGTTCATGGCAGGCTTGACGTCGGGCTCGGTATTCGGTATTCGCTGAACGAGACAAGATTGATGCACAACGCCGCATGTTCGCGCAGCATAGGGTCTGCGTCTCAAGTCGGGGGGATCGGCCCGTGCCGCATCGACCGCACGATCATTGGCTGAAACGACGGTGGAGCCATGTCTGAGGAAAGCACGATCGCCGAGAAGCTGGATGAGGCCTTCATGGACTTGATGGTCGTCGAACTCTCCGAGCAGAAGCAACGAGGCCAGGCGTCGTACGAGCCGGTCATGGGGGACGACACGACGGATACCTTGCCGCCCATCGACGACGCGGGCTTCGGTGAATCGTACACCGTGGAAAGCGAGAACGATCGGAAGGACGATCGTAAGGACGGCCGTAGAGACGACCGGGACCGCTCGGCCGATGCCACGCCTCTCGATCCCCTGCCGGCGCTCGATGAGGAAGCCAAGGAAGAGCCCTGGTCGGCGCCGCACGAGGCGAAGGAGCCCGAGTCCCCTTCGGAACGGTCCGCGGCGGGGTATACGGGAAAGGTCCTTTTGCTGGTCAGCGAACCGGACCAGAAAGAGCGTGCCTACCGCCTGCACAGGAAGCCCGTTCTCGTCGGCCGCGGCAAGGACGCCGAGATTCGACTGAGGGATACCATGAGCAGCCGCCAGCACCTGCGAATCGAGAAGGTCGACAACCGCATCATGATTACCGACCTGAACAGCCAGAACGGCACACGGCTGAACGGACAACACATCCGACGGGAGTGCGAGGTCATCAGCGGAGACGAAATCCAGGTCGGCGCGACGGTCATCCGAGTCCGTCGAGAGAAGGAATAGGGCCAAGGCATGCAGATACCGCGGTTTCGGATTGCGTGGGCGCTGATCGTGACGGCGGCGTTCTGTCCGGGCCCAGTGCGGGCCCAAGAGATGGACGAGGTCGCGGAATCCCAGGCCACCGAAATCTATAAGCAAGAGGTTCAGGCAACCACCGAGGGAGCGGACGCCGAAGGCGGGACGACGACCACGAGCGCACCGGCGCGCAAGACGCCCGCCAAGATCCACAAGCCGCTCGTCGATCCGGTGGGGTTCGGCATCGTGTGCGGCTGGATTCTCGCCTGTCTCTACTGCGCGACCTATACCCAGCACAAGAAGAGCTACTCGGCCGGCCAGAAGGGGATCATCAACCTTGTCCTCTTGCTCACCGGGCCGATCGGACTCGTCGTGTTGGTAATCGTTCAGCGGAACCCCAAGCTCAAGGAGCAGCTCACCGAGTTGCTCGACGCCGTCGCCTCCGCGCGGCCCGGGGGCCCCTTGGACGCACAGGACGCGCCGGAGCTGGAGCTTTGCACGGGCGACGGGGCCCCCGTCCACCAGATGGGGGGGCGAAACGCGCCGGCCCGGGAGGCTCTCGAGATCGCCAAGCGAATCGTCCAAGAGGCCCTTGACCGTCACGCCTCCGACATCCTGGTCGATCCTCGCGACGGCGGGCTCCATCAGGTGCGCTACCGTGTGGACGGCATGCTGCAAGAGGTGGCCAGCTTCCCGGTCGAACAAGGGCAGGCCATCATCAACTGCCTGAAGGTGGCCTCGCGGCTCGACATCAGCGAGAAGCGTCGCCCGCAAGACGGGGCCTTCATCGCCAAGCTCGAGGACCGCAAGGTGAAGTTCCGGTCCGCCACGGCCGGCACGCTGTATGGGGAGAAGATGGCCGTCCGCGTCTTCGACGTGCAATCGGGCCTGCGGGATTTGAGCAATCTCGGCCTGAGCGGTGACCTGGTCGACAAGCTTTCCGAATGCATGAAGCGCAGCAACGGGATGGTCCTGATTGCCGGACCCACCGGGAGCGGCAAGACGACGACCATCTACGCCGCGCTGGATACGCTGGCCGATTCCGGCCGCAACATCGTCACGATCGAGGATCCGATCGAATATCCGCTTGCCCACGCCAGCCAGATGCAGATCAATCCGAGGGCGGGCATCACGTTTGCCAGCGGGCTCCGCTCCATGCTGCGTCAGGACCCGGACGTGATCCTGGTCGGCGAGATTCGCGACGCGGAGACGGCTACCACCGCGCTCCAGGCCTCCCAAACCGGTCACCTCGTCGTCTCGACGATTCACAGCAACGATTCCCCGACGGCGCTCGCGCGGCTCGTCGACATCGGCATCGAACCGTTTCTGATCTCCACGGGGCTGACGGCCGTGCTCAGCCAGCGCCTGGTCCGGGCCCTCTGTACGGAGTGCAAACGGCCGGCGCGGATCACCCCCAAGCTGCGGCGCGAGGCCGCGCGGAGACAGATCGCCCTCGGAAAGATCAGCGTGGCCGTCGGTTGCGACCGCTGCAACGGCACGGGCTATAGCGGGCGAACCGCGATCTTCGAGTACCTGCCGCTGTCCCAGAAGATGGGCCAGCTCCTGACCAAGAAGCCGTCGCTCGCGACGATCCAGGCCCAGGTGCGGGCAGAAAAGATGGTGACGCTGCGTCAAAGCGGGATGGTCAAGGTGCTGCAGGGCGTCACGACCGTCGAGGAAGTCATGCGCGTCGCGAGTCGGTAGGGCGCCGGCGTTACGCCGGCTTCGGAAGGACGGAAACCATGGTAATGCTCGTGGCCGTAGCGCTGAGCTTGTACATCGCTTGGCAGGTCCGCCATCTCGGGTTGTACCTGGTCCTTTGCGATACGTTGGGCGTCATCTTGGGGGCCACGGCGGCGATGGCCTACGCGGGGCCTTTGGGCG
This sequence comes from uncultured Planctomycetales bacterium, assembly GCA_964550865.1. Taxonomy (GTDB): domain Bacteria; phylum Planctomycetota; class Phycisphaerae; order UBA1845; family JAFGLZ01; genus JAFGLZ01. The sequence continues at coordinate 3,321 of CAZKCX010000376.1, read as the reverse complement.
ACCTCATTCCCCTCGATCACCCGCTGAAGGGCACGGCATGCCTGTTGGTGATCTTCCTGGTGGGTTGGACCGCCTTCCGTTCGGTCGCGCGCTCGTTCGCGGGGGATTGGGCCGTCGAGTTCGGGCGAGCGGTCGACCGCTTCGGCGCGATGATCGTCGCTTTCGCCGGCACGATGGTGGGTGTGAGCTTCGTCGCGGTCGTCTCCCTGACGACGGGCGACCTCCTGACGAAGGTCTCCTGGCTACACGATCCCCTCCAACAATCGACCGGCACGGTCTTCACGGCCGTCAACATGGTGGCGTACTTCGCCGGTGCGCCGCAAAGCCTGTCGCTGGATCAGATCTTGCGCGTGGCGGCGGGCGGATGAGACGTTTGTCGCTTCCTGGGGAGCGCATCTCCGTCGGTTCGTCCCTGTTCACACCGTGCAAGATTTCGGTTCGGTGAAGGAGCGTCGCGCCAGCGGAGGCGGGCTTCGTCCCGACCGCTCGGAAGCGGCGAGCGGGGCGGAGGCGAGCCACCGCCCGGGTCGGTGGCGTAAAGCATTACTGGACTAGGGGTTATTGTTAGGCCTCGACCTGTTAGTATCCACCAACTCTTGGGTTGCAGCCTCGGCGAGGCGCCCCTATAATGATCCGTTGCGTCACGGTGGTAGATGCGCGTTGTCACATCCGGCGCACTTTGTAGGCGACTGCTCATAACTGTACTCGTTGAAAGGAGGCATAATGGCCACCTCTGGTTCCGACTCTGCCATGAAGTTGGAGGTCCGCGACGACAAGATCGCGGTCGTTACGTTCGACACCCCCGACATGCCGGTCAACACGTTCCGCCAGTCCAATCTGGCCGAACTCGAGGGTTGCGTCGATGAGCTCGAGAAGCAGACGGATCTGCGTGGCCTGATCTTCCGAAGCGGGAAGGACGGCAACTTCATCGCCGGGGCCGATCTCAAGGAGCTCATGGCCGCCGTCGGGGCCGACAAGGACATGGTCACCAAGTTCTGCCAGCGAGGCCATGACCTGTTCACCCGCGTCACCAAGCTTCCCTATCCGACGGTAGCCATCATCGACGGCATGTGCGTCGGCGGCGGGCTCGAGTGTGCGATGTCCTTCGACTATCGCATCGTCTCGAACAACCCGCGGACACAGCTCGGCGCGCCCGAGATCAAGATCGGCATCATCCCCGGGTGGGGCGGCACACAACGCCTGCCTCGTCTGGTCGGCATCGACCAGGCCCTCGAGATGAACTGCGGGGGCGATTCGATCTCGGCGGAGAAGGCCGTCGACATCGGGCTGGCGTTCGAGATGGTGCCCGCCGAAGAGCTGATGGACGAGGCCCTTCGGGTCATCAACATGGCCCACGAGGTCGGCGGCTGGAAGGAAGAGCGCGAGCGTCGCGAACAGCCGATGGGCCTCAGCGACGACAACATGATGTTCAACTTCAACGTCTTCCGCGGGTTCATCCTCGGCAAGACGAAGGGGCAGTATCCCGCGCCGCTCAAGGCCATCGACGCGATGGAGCGCGGCTGCAACCTGCCGCTCCAGGACGGCCTGAAGGAGGAGATCAAGGCCATCCTGCCGCTGATCGGCAGCGACATCAGCCGGAACCTGATCGGCATCTTCTTCATGGACCAGGCCGTCGGCAAGGACACCGGCGTGGAGGACAAGTCCGTCAAGGGCCGCAAGGTCGAGAAGGCCGGCGTGCTCGGGGGCGGACTGATGGGTGCCGGCATCGCGTTCTCCCACATCCGCAAGAACTTCACCACGACGCTGTGGGACATGAACGACGAGCTCGTGCAGGCGGGTATCGGTCGTGTCCGCAAGCCGATGGAAGGCCGCATGAAGATCGGCCGCATGAAGTCGGAGGAGGCCTTCGAGGCGCTGGGACGACTTCGCACGACAACCGAGAAGGAGGTCCTCAAGGACGTCGACCTGCTCATCGAGGCCATCGTTGAGAAGGAGGACATCAAGGTAGCGACCTTCAAGGAGATGGAGGACATCCTGAGCAACGACGCGATCATCGCCTCGAACACGTCGACGATCTCGATCACCCGGATGGCGAAGGACCTCAAGCGACCGGAGAACTTCATCGGGATGCACTACTTCAGCCCGGTCGACCGGATGCAGCTCGTCGAGGTCATCCGTGGCGAGAAGACGTCGGACGAGACCGTCGTTACCGTCGTCAAGCAGGCGCAGGCCATCGGCAAGAAACCGATCGTCGTCAACGACTGCCCGGGCTTCCTGGTCAACCGCGTCCTCCTGCCGTACATGAATGAGGCCGTCCTGATGGTCGAGGAAGGCCTGGACATGCAGCGGCTCGACAAGATCGTCACCAAGTTCGGCATGCCGATGGGACCGGTCACGCTGGCCGACATGGTCGGCCTGGACGTGGCCAAGTTCGCCGGCGGCGTGTTGGCGGAGGCCTACAGCGATCGAGCCATGCCCTCGCAGCTCGTGCCGAAGCTGGTCGACATGGGCCGGCTCGGGCAGAAGACCGACGCGGGCTTCATGGCCTACGAGACCAAGCGCGGCAAGAAGCGGGGCAAGCCGGACGGGACCGTCGAGAAGCTCATCGAGGAGATCGGGCGCAAGCGGAGCGAGCCGTTCGAGGACGACGAGGTCATCCATCGGCTCTTCCTGGCGATGCTGGCCGAGGCCTGCCGCCTGATGGAGGAGAACATCGTCCGCAAGCACCAGGACGTCGACTTCGGTCTGATCTTCGGCATCGGCTTCCCGCCGTTCCGCGGCGGCCTGCTCCGTTGGGCCGACTCGATCGGCGCCCAGGCGGCCGTCGACAAGCTGGCCAAGCTCGAGCCGCTCGGCAAGCGCTTCGAGGCGCCCGAGATGCTCAAAGAGATGGCCAAGTCCGGCGGGTCGTTCTACAAGGACTAGAAGGACGTTCGGCACCGAGACGGGACGGTTCCGGTCGTTCTCGGTGAAGGGAAGACGAGTGGACCAACACACGCAAAACCCAGGCAGCCTCAGGAGGCCATAAACGTGAAAACTGCAGTGATCATCGACGGCGTTCGGACCCCGGTGGGCAGCGCCCGCCCGGCGGACGGCTACTACCGCGACGTGCGTGCGGACGATCTGGCCGCCCATACCATGAAGGGCTTGATCGACAAGACGGGTATCGACCCGGCGATCGTGGAAGACGTGTACTACGGCTGCGTCCAGCAGCAGAGCGAGCAGGGCTTCAACGTCGCGCGAACGGCCGCCCTCATCGCGGGCATCCCCGTCGAGGCGGGAGCGTGCACGGTGAATCGTCTGTGCGCGTCTGGGCTGACGGCCATCAACTCGGCCGCGCGGGCGATCATGACCGGCTGC